>DAOVAK010000280.1 GCA_030671095.1 Deltaproteobacteria bacterium
TATGGTCAGTCCAATCCCACATTTCTCGTCTCAACCGGCAGAAAGGAATGGGTCCTGCGGAAGAAGCCTCCAGGAAAACTGCTCCCCTCGGCCCACGCAGTGGACAGGGAATACCGGATCATCAAGGCACTCAGGGAGACGGACGTCCCTGTTCCCGAGACATACCTTTTGTGCGAGGGCGACTCCATCATAGGCACACCCTTCTATATCATGAACCTGATCGGGGGCAGAATTTTCCGCGATCCCACTGCACCCGAACTCTCAAACAACAGGGAGCGCAGTGAAATCTTCGATGCCATGAACGATACCCTCGCCAAGATCCACATGGTAGATTGGAAGGCAGTGGGTCTGGCCGATTACGGAAAGCCAGGGAACTACATGGGCAGACAGGTGGGTCGGTGGACGAAGCAGTATGAAGCGTCCAAGACCGATGATATTGAGAGTATGGACAGGTTGATAGATTGGCTTCCGAAAGGCATCCCTGACGATGACAGCACAACCATTGCCCATGGCGACTTCCGTCTCGAAAACTTGATTGTACACCCTACGGAACCAAAAGTGATGGCTGTGCTGGATTGGGAGCTCTCCACTCTAGGGCACCCGCTTGCAGATCTTGCCTATAACTGTATAGTCTATCACATACCCTCTAAGGGAAGCATTCGGGCCGGTTACAGTGGCCTTGAAATCGAGGCCTTGGGGATCCCAGCGGAGTCCGATTATGTGGCCGCCTATTGCCGACGCACCGGTCGGACCGAAATTCCCAATTGGGAGTTCTTCCTCGCCTTCAGCATGTTTCGCCTCGCGGGCATTGCGCAGGGTGTCTACAAAAGGGGACTGGACGGCATTGCCAGTTCTGACAAGGCAAAAACCTACGGGAAGTTTGTACAGTTTCTCTCAGACATAGGTTGGCAGGTTGCCTCTGGCAGTGAGGGTGTGAAGTAAATAATCCGGGTCCGAAAGAGCTTGCCTTGCTATTGCTCCAATACTCCATGTACCTGACCCAGTCATAGCCATAAAGCCTGCTCACCTTCTGATGACGTAGCTTCATTGGTTCGAGTGATAACGAATATGAGCCATACACTTGTCTCCATTGTCCGTTATGAAGAGCCCTTGAAATCGGTTCAGAGGGCTGTGGCGCTCTCCCACGGACTGGATCATATGCCTGCCAAAGCCCGGGTCTTTATCAAGCCGAATATTGTTTTCTGGACCAAGGCCGTTCCCTTTCCCAAGTGGGGTGTGATTACCACGTCTCGAGTCGTGGAGGACATGGTGGTTATCCTCAAAGAACATGGGATCGATGACATCACCATCGGGGAAGGAACCGTGATTCTAAAGGCGAAAGATCTGGAGACCCCTGCCCACTCCTTTAAGACCCTTGGTTATCATGCCCTGAAGAAACGCTACGGCGTGAAGTTTATCAATGTCTTCGAACGCCCCTTCGAGAAGGTGGATCTTGGTGAAGGCATAACACTCAATTTCAACAGTGATGTGCTGCATAGCGATTTTGTGGTGGACCTGCCTGTTTTGAAGACCCACTCTCAGACCGTGGTCAGTCTGGGCATCAAGAACCTGAAGGGGACCATAGACATCCGCTCGAGAAAGAAATGCCACAACGGCATACCGGGAAAAGATCTGCACAGCATGGTCTCAAGACTCCACCGTCCCATGCCACCCATGTTCACACTCTTGGATGGGATCTACACCAACGAGCGGGGACCGAACGTGGACGGGCGAATAAAAAGGAGCAACATCCTCGTGGCTTCAACAGATGTCCTCTCTGCAGACATGGTGGGAGCGAAGGTGCTCGGGTATGACCCTACGGAAGTACCGCATCTGGCCTATGCGGCCCTCGACAGGGGACGGCCCACGGACCTTTCCGACGTGAAGGTGGTTGGGGAGCGGATAGAGGAGGTGGCTTCTCCCCATGAATATACATGGCCCTACAATGAGGAGGGTACGTTACCCACGGCCATGGCAAAAATGGGCATCAAGGGCCTGTCCTATCCCAAATATGACCTTTCCATATGCACCTACTGCTCGGGTCTTACCAGAATGGTCCTCATGGCCATTGCCCAGGCCTGGAAGGAAGAACCATGGGAGGATGTGGAGGTCCTGACGGGAAAGGAGATGAAGGCCACGCCTGGTTATAAGAAGACCATTTTGCTGGGAAAATGCATTTACCAGGCCAACAAAGATAATCCCCACATCCAGGAGATGCTCGCCGTAAAAGGGTGCCCGCCGTCATTGAATGGGATTTTCAAGGCCCTTCGCCAGGCGGGAATCGAGGTGGACAAGGATTTTTTCGAGCATATGGACAGGATACCCGGGATTCATATGAAAAGATATGAGGGGAAGCCAGAGTTTGACGAAACCTTTTTCACCGTCACCTAGCCAGAACGTAATGATCAATCTAGCCCTTAGAGCCACCTAAACACTTCTGACATTTTAAACCAAGGAGAAAGGATGAAAAAGAGAGGACGTTTGGATGGAAAAACGGCTATCGTTACGGGAGCGGCCAGTGGCATCGGTCGCGCAACGGCCATCCTCTTTGCCAGGGAAGGAGCAAAGCTGGCACTGGCGGATGTTAACGAGAAAGGGTTAGAGGATACCTTAAATCTGGTGAAAAGGGAAGGGGGCGAGGCCATTTGCAGAAGAACCGATGTGGGCGTGGAGGAGGAATTTAAAGGACTCATTGAAATGACCCTCAAGACCTATTCTCAGATAGATATTTTGTGCAACAATGCGGGTATTTCCGGAGGGTTGTCGGATCTGGAAAAGCAAGATGCTGATGAATGGCACAGGATCTTCCAGGTGAATGTGATGGGTGCTGTGTTCGGGACGAAAAACGTGGCCAAGCACATGCAAGGGCGCAGATCTGGCGCCATTGTGAACACCGCTTCAGTAGCAGGGATTCGCTCAGGGGCTGGAGGCAATGCCTACAGTGCCACCAAGGCGGCCCTAATCAACTTCACCCAAACCTCTGCCTGCGATCTTGGCGGATACAATGTGCGGGTCAACGCCGTCTGCCCGGGACTTATAGAAACGGGAATGACCAAGCGGATCTTTGACCATGCACGTGAAAAGGGAAAAGAAGACAAATTGGGTTATCGGTGCGAATTGCGGAGGTATGGGAATCCGGAGGAGATCGCGTGGGCCATACTCTTCTTGGCAAGTGATGAAGCCAGCTATATCACAGGTCAAGCCCTCCCTGTTGACGGGGGAAACACGGCATCCCTCAACCTCCCTGGCATGAAATATTAGGTGTAGGTCTTAAACAGAATGAATCGAGTTGGAACGCCTGATATGCCCAGCCGTTGTGGACAACTAAAAAGAGGGTAATCATGGAACCGATTAACGTCAAAAGGGCTTTGGTGGTTGGCGCCGGTATCATGGGGCATTCTATCGCCCAGGTCTTCGCGCAGGCCGGGGTTGAGGTGGATCTTGTGGATCTGGATGGCAAGATACTTGAGCGCGCCGTGAACCTGATAAACGCAAATCTGCAGACACTGGCAGACGTTGGGCGTGTCTCTAGGGAGGAAATAGAGGCAATTCAGGCACGCATCCATCCCACCACCCGACTCCCTGCGCCGGCAGAAGGTATCGATTTTGCCATCGAGGCCGTGTCCGAGGTCCCTGACGTAAAGAGAGAGGTGTTTTGGCGATTGGATGAATTTTGTCCGGAGGATACAGTGCTGGCTAGCAACACGTCCACGTTGGACATCTTCAGCATCGTAGAGATCAAGAGACCGGAGCGCCTAGTTGTTACCCACTGGTTCGCGCCGCCGCACATCATCCCTTTGGTCGAGGTGGTTCCCGGGCCGACCACGTCTCCGGAGGTGGTCGAATTTGCAGCGAAGCTCATGGAAAGGCTTGGCAAGAAACCGGTGGTCATGAAAGCCTTTGTGCCCTCTTTTATTGTAAACCGGATACAAAATAATATTTCTCGGGTTGTCTGGGAGATGTTGGAAAAAGGATGGGCAACAGCTGAGCAGATCGATCTGGCCGTGAAGTTGAGTCTGGGGGTTCGCCTTCCTATCGTGGGGGTGGCCCAGAGTATTGACTTCACGGGGCTTGATTTGGTTTTCGATATGATGAAGTCTCACGGATCGGTTAACCCGTTCGTGGAGGAAAAGGTTAAGCATGGGCACCTTGGTGCCAAGAGCTCGAAAGGTATTTATGATTATGGGGGTAGGAGCGAGGCGGAAATCCTCAAAAAGAGGGACGAACGCTATCTCAAAGTTCTTGATCACCTTGAAAAAATAAAGGCCTTTGAACCCATATGAAACGGGAGAGACCAGGTGGGAAAGGGGAGTTCCTTTTGAAATATCATTGCGACCTGCCCGCCATGGGCTCCGCCTCCCCGCCCGCGCCGGCTCGGGACGGGCAGGTTAGGATGGCCAGGTGAAACGAAGCAAGCTCATATGCATCGAGATTGCCACGCCCTCTCCCGAAGGGACTCTCGTCCCTCCGGGACGGAGCGGGCTCGCAATGACCATGTAAAGATTATAATTGTGAGTGATTATTCACTATACGGCTTGGTAAAGGAACTCGGTTGTGCCTGTGTGAGGCCATGCCCCTTTTCTCAAGGCCATATCTATATTGTGAGCGGGAAGTGACCCAATATTTGAGGTTTAACGAGTGAGTTGCAGACTCCCAGAAGCTCAGGGGCGCAAACCTCAAATATTGGGTCACGGCGATGCCCAGTGGAATTCTTTTTGAGATATGGCCTCTCGAAAAAGGGCATGCCCTTACTCCACACCCCTGCGGGGTGTAATTAAAGCCGGGTCTTTTGGGCG
>DAOVAK010000113.1 GCA_030671095.1 Deltaproteobacteria bacterium
GTCCCGCGTGCTCAAGACCTGCGGCCTCGGCGAGAGTACGGTGGATGACATGATCTCTGACCTGATGGCCAAGGGCACCAACCCGACCGTGGGCGTGTTGGCGCACCCGGGCCAGGTAGACGTGCGTATCACTGCCAAGGGCAGCGACGAGGCCGGGATCGAGCTCATGCTCGACGAGATGGATGAGGTCATCTGTAGCCGCCTGAAGCACCGCGTCTTCGGCCGGGACGAGGAGACCATGGAGGACGCCCTGGGGGCACTGGTGCGGGAGACGGGTATCACCGTTGCATCGGTAGAGAACCTAACCGGAGGGCTGCTTTCGCAAAAACTGCTTTCGGCCTTGCGAGACAACTTCTGTGGAGGTGTGGTAGCCAATGGGGAGGCAGCCCTGCAACGCCTGCTGGATCGCCCTGATGTGCGCCCGTCTGGCGGGCTTAACGCCGCAGCCGATGAGGGCTCCTACCGACGCGAGCTGGCGCGCGCTCTGGTGAGCGACGTAAGATCCCGCTCGGCCGCCGATGTGGGAGTGGCGGTCATGTGCTTCCCGGACCCGACCCAGGAGGCCAGCAACCTCAGCCCGGGGGAGACTTTCGTGATGGTGTACAATGGCCGGGAGTTCCTTGAACACGGGTTCAAGTTTGCCGGTCGGGGAGGGCCTGACCAGATGCGTGCCACTATGTATGCCCTGGATGCCCTGCGCCGCTACTTGATGCGGGAATACTAGAGGCGACCCATGGGAACGGGTTAATCCCTATTTACTCACTGGCTCAATTGAGTTGCCCTGGGTTTCTGGTTGTGGCAGCGGCGTGTGAGGAACAAAGAAGGAGATGCAGGGCCACGTCATAGTGAAACATAACCTATTGATTTTTGAGCTTTTTGTTGGGTATGGGTATCTTTTTTTTGCTATGCCCCTGGCCCAGACCTGGCTTGTAAGGCATTAGTTATGTACACTTAAGCTGCGAAATAATATAGTGATCATACGATATTCCAAAGACTTCGCGCCTCCCGCTCCCGTCCCGGTCTCGGGACGGGGAGGGCAGGCCTCACATAGTTTAGATTAGTGGGCGTTTCAAAATGGTTTACATAGACAGAGCGTATGATTCTAAGGTTCAGGGCGCAATAAACCATTTTGAAACGACCCAGCAAGGGGCCATGTTTTAGGGCATAGCAAAAAAAAGATACCCATACCCCGGACTTTGACGTTACCGTGGTATTATCGTAACTCAAGCTTCAAGAAACCTCCATCTATGATCCACCATGGGCAGGGAACCACATTAGGTCTGATATTCAGACAAAACCGCTGCACCATAGACTCCCATTGGAGGGTGTCTTTCATTTTGACACACCAAGGTAGGTGTTCTTGACCTTCTCGTTCTCTTCCAGCTCCGCTGGTGTTGACTCGTACACAATTGCCCCTTTACTCACTACATAGGTATAGTCAGCTACGGTTAGCGCCAGCTTCAGATTCTGTTCCACCAGAAGTATGGAAAATCCGCTCGCCTTCAGTTGAGCAATGACATCACCGATCTCCTTAACGATGATGGGAGCCAGTCCCTCTGAAGGCTCATCAAGTAAGAGCAAATCGGGATTGGTCATCAGGGCACGGCAAATACACAGCATCTGCTGCTCCCCCCCACTGAGCAGGGTCCCACTAAGGTTGGCCCACTTCTCGGATTAAAGAACAACCCAAGACAACAAGCGTTTCCCTTAACACTTCCGCTATTCCTTTTTCCCTCTCACTTAATTCTTCTGTGTTTTGCATACCTATCCACCTTTCTTATTTTTTATTATACTTTCAACAATGCCCTTAAAAATCCATCAGTTTTAATCCCAATCATGGCACCTCAATTTTCTCTATGTCTGTGTTTTCATCCTATCTTCGGGCCGTACTTGAGTGCCCTGATGCCACCTTCCCCACTATGGCGTTGAATCACCGTGCCCTCTGTTTTCTTCCCAAGTCAGCCGCCCTTAACACAGATTCAATGATCTGCTCGTATCCTGTACATCGGCACAAGTTCCCTTCCAGGGCTTGCTCTATTTCATCAACAGTAGGATTGGGGTTCTCATCCAACAGCGCCTTAGTAACAAGGATCATTCCTGGAGTACAGAATCCGCACTGAAATCCATACTTCTCCATAAAGGCCTCCTGTATTACGCTTAGCTCCCCCAGCCCAGTGAGGCCTTCAAGCGTAGTCACTTCTGTATTATCCGCCTGCACGGCCAACATAAGGCAGGACCTCACCGGTTTCCCGTTTAAGAGAACCGTACACGTTCCACACTCACCCAAGTCACATCCCTTCTTGACACTCGTTATCTTTAGTCGGTTTCTTAATAGATCCAACAAGGTTCCGTTTAGGGCTACTTCTTCTTCTACCATCTGACCGTTCAATTGGAATTTCGCTAACATCATTCCTCGCCCATGGCTATCTTGATTAGGGCCCTCTTTGTCAGAACGCATGCCATTTCTCTCCTGTAGGCTGCCGATGCCCGTATGTCCGTTATGGGATTTACTTCCTCCTTGACCAACTCTGCGGTCTTTTCAATAAGCTCTTCGCTAATCTCTTTACCCTTTAGCGCCTCTTCAACCTTCTGGCTCCGTATGGGGGTCGGGGCTACTGCTCCCAGGGCAACCCTCACTTCATCAAATTTCCCATCAGTTATGGCACCAAAGGCAGCAACTGAGGCTATTGACAACGTAAAGCCCTTCCTTCTCCCGAGCTTCAAAAACGCTGAACGGCCTTCTCTGCAGGGAATAATCACTTCCCTCAGTACTTCATCAGGCCTTCTTACTGTCTTCCCAGGGCCAGTGAAGAATTCTGAAAGCAGCACGAGCTTCTCACCATCGGGGCCCTGAAGCTTCACCGATGCGTCCAGAGCAAGCAGCGGTGGCGCCGTGTCGGCCGCTGGCGAGGCATTACAAAGATTCCCTCCGATGGTCGCTCTATTTCGGATCGGATGACACGCCAAAAATCCAATCGCTTCGGCAAATACAGAAGCCTTTTCCTGAACGACATGCGCATCTTTAATCTCATTTAATCGCATTGTGGCACCGATACAAAGCTCATTCCCTCTCATCTCTATAAAGGCCAGCTCCGGGACCTTATTTAAATCCACAATTGCGCTCGGAGATGTTATCCGCTTTTTCATATTCTGAAGCAAATCTGTCCCGCCTGCCAAAAGTCTGGCTCCGTCGCCATGCTCTTTCAGCAACTTCACTACATCGCCCAGCGTACTAGGCGCAAAATACTCAAACCTCGGCAAGGGTCTAATCTCTGCTCCCATGGCTCATGTATTCCTTAATTGCAAAGTAGATTTTTTCGGCACTAAGAGGCAGCTCATAAAACCTGATCCCTGTAGCATCATAGACAGCGTTCGCTATTGCTAATGGTGTGGCTATAAATGCAATTTCTCCCACACCCTTAGCTCCGTACCCTGAGTACTTGTACTCATCCTCCACGGAAATGAAATCTGCTAACTCTGGCTTGTCCTTAATCGTTGGTATCGCATAGTCGGTAAACGAATTGTTTATCATCTTCCCATTTTCCCTCACCACAGTCTCGGTTAAGGCATATCCCAAGCCGAGCATGCCGCATCCGTACACTTGACCCCTTACTACCTCGGGCTGTATGATTTTTCCTGCAGCAACACCTGGATGCAGTTCCAAGACGTCTACCTGCCCCGACTCAACGTCAACTTCTACCTCAGCGATTGTGCACCCGAAGGTGTACGCCGCATACGGATCCCCCAGTCCTGTCTCAGGATCAGGGTATCCTCGTCGTGCTAGGATGAACCCAAATTCTGACGGGGAGACACCCCTTTGGTACATCTCCATTACCAACTCTTTGAACGGCATCTTTTGGGAGGCATTAGTAGACTTATATGCGACTCCAGCTTCTACGACAACTTCATCCTCACTGCAGCCCAGGATCTCTGCTGCCAGCGCGTTCAACCTTTTTCTTAGCTTTAAGGCTGCGTCCACAGCAGCTGTTCCCCCAAAAATGGTCCCTCTTTGAGCATGTGTCTCACCGCTGTCAGGAATCCGACTGGTATCATTTGTTTCAACCTTCACCCATTCGTAGGGAACACCTAATGTCTCTGCGACCATCATGACGTGAGACGTAACTGTTCCTTGGCCAATTTCAACAATGCCCGTACAATAGGTGACGCTCCCGTCAGGATTGAGGATGATTGAAGCCCCAGCCCAATCCCGTTTAAATCCCGTTGTCCCGCAACCATGCCAACTGCAACCTATACCGATCCCTCGCCTCTTGGTGCCGTTCTTGACCATTGCCGTTGCGGCCTTCTTTGCGACCCAATCAGCCTTTTCTGCTACCTTCTCGATCAATTCTTTGACCCCGACTGAATGATCTAGCAGCTGATTCGTGCCTGTTCGTGCTCCTGGGACCAAGGCGTTCCTTACCCTTAAGTCCACCGGATCCATATTCAACTCTTCGGCTAATATGTCCATTTGCGACTCAATAGCTAAACCCATTTGAGGATTCCCAAATCCGTTAAAGGCCGCAACGGGCAAATTATTGGTGTAAATCGCCATGCCCGTTACCTTACAGTTAGGCACTTCGTATACACCGGTCGCGTGATAGGCTGCCCGCTTCATCAATCCAATTACCTGCGAAGCGTATCCGCCACAGTCACATGTAAACTCCACTTCAATCGCCTTGAGCTTACCATCATTCGTGGCTCCTGATTTATACCTGATCTCAAAAGGACATCTCTTGAAGCGATACGCAAAGGAATCATATCGCGTGTAGGTAATCATCGCTGGCTGGCCGGTTATCTCTGCCGCAACAGCTGCAAGGCTGGAAATGATCGGGCCGTAGGTATCTTTCCCACCAAATCCTCCACCAACGTAAGGAGTAATAATCCTGACCTCTGACTGTTGCTTCCCCAGGATCCGTGCTACCGTGTTTCGAGTTCTGAATGGATTCTGGTTCGTGCTTATCACCATCATTCCGCTTCGCTTCTCAGGAATCGCCACCGCAGCTTCAGGCTCGAGATAGGCATGATCTTGGGAGCCTGCGCGGTAGGTCCGCTCAACGATTACGTCACATTCTCGAAAAGCTTGGTCAGCGTCACCTTTCCGTATCTTAACACTGTCGGGGGATTTTCGGTCATGGATCTTAAAATCACCTTCCAACGCCTCTTTGGGGCTAAAAACCGCAGGTAATTCCTCGTACTGAACCCCCAGGGCATCTGCCCCGGCCCATGCCGCCTCCTCGTTGCGCGCTACCACCAGGGCTACCATATCCCCAACGTACATCACCTTATGGGACGAGATCAGCGGCTGATCGTCGATATAGTACCCGCATTGATTTTCACCGGGTATATCCTCGCCGGTTATGACACATTCAACACCGGAAACACGTAGTGCCGACTCTTTGTCAATCTTCTTTACCACGGCGTGAGGATATGGGCTCCTCACTGGTCGCACTACCAACGCGCTCTCCATCAGGAAATCTGTGGTAAACTTCGCCAGCCCGGTTACCTTTTCAAGCGCGTCTACCCTCTTGACATTCTTTCCGATTATTCTGTAGCCTTTTCCGCCTAATAGCTTCTTAACTTCCTCTAAGTAAGCACGATACATCTTTATGACCTCGGTACAAACTTGCTCTCATGGCAAAAAAACAGAAGGGTCATTCGGTTACTGGCCCCCCTTTCATGGTAATGGCTTCTTCGGGGCAAACACATGAACAGATGCCACACCCCCAGCAATCACCCATCACGATCCTGTCTTTCTCCACTGAAAGGGCGTTGTAAAAGCAGGAATTGATGCATTTCCTGCACAGAGTGCAGAGATCCTCATCGATCTCAGCTCTCTCCTTGGGGAAACTAGCCATTTCCGCATAGGTCATTGCACTCTTCGCTGCTATACCGATGACTTCTTCGGCGGTCTTGTAGCCACGGGTATCCAAGAATTCATTAGATTCTTTGATCGTCTTCCTCAACCATCCGTACCCTCGTGCCATTACCACAGAGCACATCTGTACGGTCGTGGCCCCCGCCATCATGAACTCAACCACGTCCTTTGCATCGTACGCGCCATTTGTGCCCGAAATAGGGATTCGCAACTTGTTGTAGACCTCATAAATCCACCGGAGTGTCAACGGCTTCACCCACGGCCCGCCCACACCTGCTGAACCGAGGATGACAGGCTTCCCTGTTTCCGAATTCACCACGAACCCGATAAAGCGGTTGAGGAGGGTCACCGCCGCAGCACCAGCATCATGCACTGCTTTCGCCATTTCAACCACATCAACAACCTGGGGCGTAAGCTTGATACTTATAGGGATTGAAACACTCTCTGAAACCGCCTTCACAATTTCGGATGCGAGCTCATTATCCTGCCCGGTAACCATGCCCGTCTTCGTATCCTCCATCTGTGAAGAATGCGGACACCCGAAATTCAACTCCATCATCTTGACGCCAGTTTGCTCCATTATCTTCGCCAATTTGACCCAACCCTCGACAGTAGTTCCCCCAATACTCCCAATGACCACACACCCCTCTTTATCACCAAGTTCATGAGCCCTCTCAACCTCCTTGGCCCACTCCTCAGGCGACCGCCACTCCAATCCAGTCCTGCCGTAGAGCGAAAAAGCCCGAGGTATCTTACCCCGGCAGACCTCATGCCGCTCATCCAGGTATCTCCAGCGCGTTTGGCGGCTCATTTTCTGCATGGCCTCAGAGTCAGTCATCGTCTTGGTCACCAAGCCACCTACTCCTGTCTCTATTGCCTTCTCCATGTTTCGGAAGCTTGCAGTAGGTTCAGCAGAGGCAACTATCAAAGGATTTTTGAATTCAACTCCCAAAAAGTCTACTCTCAAATCAGCCATAATGTTGCTTTCTTCCCTTATCTTATAAGAAAGCTAGTTAATGTAGTCAATGAGTTTCACCTTATATTTACACCATAGCGAGTCGCCGTTGTACGGGTTATGGAGCTCGACCTCAAAGCCGTGTCCACTGATGATTTCTCCAGCGAGGACAGCAACAGTTCCTGAGTAAATCACCATGTTTTCCAAATCCTCATCCTTGACCTTGCTTTTCACAAAGGAAAGCAGATCCTCTGGGGTTAGGATGGCAGCAAGTTTACCCTCTTGGTACAGTATCCTCTTATCATCCTTTTGTACCCAACTTCTCAGGTCTAGATCATCCCAGATTGCCCTGACTTCCTCATAAGGCCAGACTGTCGAGGAGATCACGTTGGGGCACATCTGCTTTGCCTTGATGATACTGGCGGCCTCCAGCTGTCTATCCGTGTGATCGCTTCCCACTCCGACATACATATGACCTTCCTGCAACAAAAGGACAAATTCCGCCTCTCCAGAGTTCGCCTCTTCCACCACCTCCAACACGCCCCCGGTGGTGATCAAATAGGAGGCTACGGGATAGAGCGTAGGGACCTCTTCTGGGGCAGGGACACCTTCCCTCTTGAGTTCTTCAATATGTGCCTTAACAGCTTCCTGGTCTCTGCCAACATAGCCGGCATTGACCATGCGTTTCACTGGGAAGGTAAGCCCCCTGGTTCCATCCCTACTCTTCACCGTCAAATTCAAAACATTCATGATATGACTACTCCTTTTCGTAGTTTCTGACCTCAAAAGTCACCATCCCATCAGGAGAATAATAGGG
>DAOVAK010000254.1 GCA_030671095.1 Deltaproteobacteria bacterium
CTGCCCGCCATCGCGAGCCTGAACTCGCTCAGGCGAGGCGGGCGGGCGGGGTAGCCGCCCAAAAAAAAGGAAAAAAAAAAACGTTCACGTTTTGTAAACCCCAACAAAACCGGTTTTATTAAATACACTAATTATTTTTGCACAAAAACGGGTATTTTTGGGGTTTACATAACCTGCACCTTTTTTCATTTACTTTTTTTCCCGGGGCCACCCCCCCCGCCCGCCTCGCCTGAGCGAGTTCAGGCTCGCGATGGCGGGCAGGCGTTGTATAAAATCGCGAGAGCGATTTTATAACTGGAGGGACAAATGGCTTTTTTCAGGAAGAAAAAGACGCTGACGGGCCTTGCCCGCACCTGCGGTTGAGCCGCGAAAATTGATCCGACAGTTCTGTCGGAAGCCCTTGAAGCCCTGAAAGGCTCCAAAGATCCCAATCTGCTCGTCGGTTTTGAGACGAGCGATGATGCAGCCGTATATCGTCTTTCGTCTGATACTGCTCTTGTCAGTACAGTGGACTATATCACGCCGCCTGTTGATGATCCGTATTGGTTTGGACAGATTGCAGCGGCAAATTCTCTCTCTGATATATATGCCATGGGTGGCAAGCCCCTCGTGGCCCTCAACCTGGTCATGTTTCCTGCCAAAAAACTGGACATGGGATTATTGAAGGAAATCCTTCTCGGTGGCCACGAAAAGGTTGTGGAAGCAGGTGCCTCTATGGCTGGTGGTCATTCGGTGGATGATAATGAACCCAAATATGGCCTGGCGGTTACAGGCGTGGTACACCCTGAACGTCTCCTGACCAACACCGGGGTCACAGAAGGGGATGCCCTGATATTAACCAAGCCCCTCGGCAGTGGCGTGCTGTTTAATGCCAACCGGTCCAAGAAGCTCCCCTGGAAAGAGTTGGAACAGATCCTCCCCATACTGGCAACCCTCAACAACAAGTCCCTTGAGATCGCCACCAAGTTCGATGTCCATGCATGTACAGACGTCACGGGCTTTGCCATTATGGGCCACACCCTTGAGATGGCAAAAGGGAGTGGTGTGGAGATAAATCTCTCTTACAGCGAGCTGCCCTTTTATCCAAATGCCCTTGAGATGTATCAGAAGGGAGAAACGACGGGGAGCAATGCGGGCAACAAAAAATTGGTTGAAGGGTTTTTCAAAATAGACAAAGACCTAACCAGTGAGCAGGAGGAATTGCTCTTTGACCCCCAGACATCCGGGGGGCTTCTCATATCCGTCCCGTCTTCACAGGCCGATGATCTAATGAAAGAATTGAAGGCAGCAGGTGTTGATGCCACTTCTCGTGTGGGTGAAGTGGTATCCAATGGCAACCCCTTCGTGACGGTTGTTTAGAACGCCTATCAGATTCCACAAAGTAGTCATGATTTATAGGCCTATCATCAACAGGTGGTAGGCCTTTTTTCCGTCACACCTCTTCTTCACCACTTGTTTGGTGTGATCCGACCTCATATCAAAGCAATACGAGCTTGACTCACTCTTGAAAGCCGCCCTGGCGCAATCAAAGTGGTGTAGGCTGATCTAGACATCAAGGCCTCAGAAGCTGAAAAGATTCGCTTGCCTTGAAAACGTTTTTTCCGTCCAATAGTTATACATCCTTCCCTCATATGTTAGCCTCAATTCAGAGATTGCCCGCAGATGGTTCGCTCATGATGTGCTTCCCTGGTTCTTGACGAATAATTCTCATAAAATAGGTTGACAAGAGGCACGCTGCACACATATCCTTAAGAAGTACCACCTTGTAGCATATGTGAGGCATCTGAAGTTGTCCTCAAGCGATAAGCTGGATCTGAGCTCTTTTATACTGCTCCTCGATCAGGCCAGACGACTCTTAAGACAGAGACGCAGCAGCACGAGTTCAAAGTTCCTTGCTCCCTCTGCCTTGCATAACAATCACATTCTCTAGAAGATACCTGGCCTCTAAAATGAAGAGAATTCACGTCATTCTTTCTCAAATATTTCTCTACTTGAGATCCTGATTTCTGGCTGTTTCGGAATTGAACCCGCATGGGAGACTCGCCAATGGAGATTATTAGATCTTATGGTGGTCTGAAATTTCAAGAGGAACTTCCATCACCCGAAAAACCCATTGAAGATTTACCTCCCCCCGAGAGTCTTATCCTTCCCCTTTCAGACCTGGCAGGTATCTCTAGCAGACCTCTTGTTCAGAGAGGTGAATCGGTATTCAAAGGAGAGAAGGTGGGAGAGGTCCTCAACAACCGAACGCCACCCATCCATTCCTCTGTCTCAGGAAGGGTCACGGGGATTGATACCTATCGTTTCGTGGAGAGCGGCAATGTCCTGAGTCTCTTTATCAAGTCCGATGGCAGGGAGAGATGGAAAACAGAAACCGCTCACCCCAAAAGCCGCACTGACCGAAAAGCGTCCGCCCTTGTTCAACAGATAAAAGAATCAGGTGTTCAGATCATCCCCTTTGAGTCATTGCCGCAGGCTGAAGGGCGTGGCGCCGAGTCTGCAAAAGTTGAGCAATTTGTCATTAATGGCATTGAGCACGGTTTCGCCGGATCTATTGCTCGGCGTTTAATGGTGGAAAAAACCTCTGAACTCCTTGAAGGGATCCGCCTTATAAAGAGCGTCTTCCATCCCCAAAAGATCTTTCTTGCAGTTAATGAAAATCATGAAGATGTGAGCCGGGTTATCGAAAGTAGTGGTCTGAACAAAGAAGTCGATGTCATTAAGTTGAACGTCTACTACCCTTTGGGACATCCCCACCTCCTTTTCAAAAGGATTTTTGACAGGGAGATCCCATCCCCCGGCGGAAGCGCCATTGATATGGGCGTGGCATTCGTCAGTGTGGACAGGGTCATTCACGCCTCAGAAGCCGTGTTGTTCGACAAACCCATGATTGAACAATACGTCACGGTTTCAGGGGAAGGTGTTCATACCCCGAAAAACTTGAAGGTCAGAATAGGAACCCCTTTAAGAGATCTTATAGATTCTTGTGGTGGATTTAAAGGGAACCCCGGTCGAATCATCTTAGGTAGCCCTTTGGATGGGATGGCACAGTTTTCTCTAGAGCGACCGGTATTAAAGAATACCCGCTGGCTCTGGGTGCAACCCGAAGGGGAGGTGGTGAAGGACAAATACCTTCCATGCATCAGCTGCGGTGATTGCGTCGATGTTTGTCCCGTTCACCTGATGCCTAATTTCCTGGGTAAATTTTGTGAATTTTGCAAGTACGAGGAAGCAGCTCACAAGTATGATCTTTTTACCTGCATTGAATGTGGACTCTGCGCTTATGTCTGCCCCTCCAAGCGTCCTATGGTCCATTTTATCAAAATGGGAAAATGGGAGCTGTCACTCAAGGGAAAAGAGGATGCAAAACGAACAATATAAGTTCTATGTCTCATTTCCACCCTATCTCCAAAAAGGGAAAAGTGTCTCGACAATCATGTACGAATATCTGATCGCACTGATCCCCGCCCTGATCGCCGGTGTCTACTTCTTCCGGTTTGATGCCCTTAAAGTCATAGGAATAGCCGTGGTAACGGCCCTCGTCTGTGAAGCCGGCATGGAGAAATTTCTGAGAAAAGATATCACCCTAAAAGATGGACATGCGGTCTTGATAGGCCTTCTTCTGGCATCCTTACTCTCACCCAACATCCCATGGTGGGTCGTCGTCATCGGTTCAGCCTCGGGCGTTATCATAGGGAAGCAGATCTTTGGAGGGTTGGGCAACAATCCTTTTCACCCTTCTCTTGTTGGGTGGGTGATGATCAGACTGTCCTGGCCTGATGAATTCTTGGACTGGACCGAGCCTTTTGGTGGGCAAATTCCGGATCCTCCGCTACACGTCCTGAAATTTGACGGCTTGGAATCTTTTATAGACTATGACTATCAGCTTCTCGATCTTTTTATCGGGAGACAGGCTGGAAGTATCGGGAGTATCTGTATTGCGGCCCTTTTGGCAGGAGGGGTTTATCTCCTTTTGAGGCGTATGATTTCCTGGCACATTCCCGTCGGATTATTAGGGACGGTCTTTGTCTTCAGCGGCATTTTTTGGTTCATCGACAAGGAGACCTATCTTCATCCTCTGTTCCATCTCGCCGGTGGAAGTACGGTCCTTGCGGCCTTTTTTATCGCTACAGATCAGGTGACATCTCCTCTCATCCGCTGGAATCGGCTGGCCTATGGCATTATCATTGGCGCTCTTATCGTGATTATAAGGATATGGGGGAAATATCCGGATGGCGTGGTTTTTGCGATTCTACTTGCCAATACGATTACCCCTCTGCTGAACAAAATAAAACCCAGGCCATACGGAGTAATAAAATAAAATGCGCGAAATGGTTAAAATGGTTCTAGTCCTTTCGGTCATCGGGACCATGATGGGATTTGCCCTTAGCTTTATGGAGAAGGTCACCAAAAAACCGATCGAATATTCCAGATTAAGATTCGTCAAGGGGCCCGCCGTTCTTTCCGTGTTATCTGGCTACGAAAATGATCCAATAATGGACTATAAGAAGGATCAAGAGCTGGCTGGGAACATCATTAAATCCCTCTTCCCAGCCAAAAAAGATGGCAAATATTTTGCTGTGGCCTTTGAGGTGGAAGGCAAAGGCTACCATGCTGAAATGGGAATCATGATGGGGATTGACATCAGCTCAGGGGATCTCACAGGTGTCAGAGTCATGACCCACACTGAAACACCTGGTCTTGGAGCGAAGGTCACAGGACCCGCATTTTATGAACAGTTTTCGGGGTTAGGTATGAATGATATAGCCCTATCCGGTAAAGGGGGGAAGATCACTGCCATCACGGGTGCCACTACATCCTCTCGGGGTGTGGCGGAAGCTGTCAAGAAGGGTCTGGAACTCTTTGAAATCAACAGGGACAGAATTTTGCGCTTTTTGGGTCAGGAATGACATGAACCCAGGTTCAAGGCGCCAGCATTAGAGACCTGGCCAAGCTTTTTTTGTTGGCACGCATAAAGAAAGCAGAAAGAGCCCGGGGGAAATTGAAACAATGAATCTCTGGAAAGATTTCAGCAAAGGTCTTTGGAAGGATATCCCGCCATTCCGCCTGGTATTGGGGCTGTGCCCGACGTTGGCTGTGACGACGGCCGCAGACAGT
>DAOVAK010000191.1 GCA_030671095.1 Deltaproteobacteria bacterium
TCCCAACCCCTCGTTTCGTAGTACTCGTCGAGCATCCGGTTGAGATTCTCCTCCCCGATAAACTGCCCCTTGGCCGGGCCGTCCGGGAGAGGCTCAAAGAGAGTTCTGTAGGGCAAATTATCGTCCTGTCTGGTTAACCCCTCTCTGAGATTGAACATCCTTATCAATGTTTCCACCCTGCCCGCAATAGTCCGGAAATCTTCCACGGATAACGATTCTCCTGTTGCAGCCTGAAAGTACTGTGAATAACCCTGAAGAGGTACGGGAATTTGACTGGCCGGCATATCGCAAACCAAGAGCGAATGGAGAATGCACCTCTCATCATATGATTCCTTTATCATTTCCCCCTTTCCTTCCACCGTATAAGGCGGATAGTTCCCGAGTATTTCCTTGGCAGGAGGCCAGGCCCTTCGATGGCAGGCCCCCCTCGGGCTCACGGCGTACGAAAGGCCAGAACCGAAGGCGCCCCTGGGCTCGTAGCCTGGAAACTCCATCCCCTTCACGTGCATGGCAAAACGCTCGGAACCTCCTCCAATATGCTCCGCAATTTTCCTGACTCCCTCTGCGAGTATGTCGCCGAAACCATTTCGAGTGGCGATCATCTCTATTGTTGCAAGGCTCGATTCGCTATCTCCGAAGCGAATCTCCAGCCCTTCGGTCTCTGTCGGTGAAATCAATTCCCTTTCGAAACACTCCATCATAAAACCGATAACATTTCCCGTTGATATCGTGTCCAGTCCCAATTTATCACACAGCACATTGGCCTGGATAATTGCGGGAAGCGAGTCAATCAGTTGGTTGGATCCGAACATGGAAAGGGTTTCATACTCCGGCCCCTCAACCGTAGTTCCACGGTATTTGCCCTGGGAGACCCGTGTTACTAAACCGCACGGGGTGAAGCAAGAGATACAGGCCTTATGGGAAATGACCTCTCTGTTAACTCCCTCTGCGTCGATCGTTTTCAAGGCCTTTTCCCATGTGCCAAACTGAAAATTCTTTGTGGGCAGGATCCCGCCAGTGTGGGCAATATTGAGCGTGAGAGGAGTCCCGTATTTCATCCGGGCTTGGGAAACCTCGCTTTCCCGGGATCGCCGGGCGTTCTCCTTGTTCAGCTCGATCAGTCTCTTCCGGTCATGGGGTTCAACACCTCCTTTTCCCTTGATCACGATGGCTTTGAGGTTTTTTGAGCCCATGACGGCCCCAACACCTCCCCTCCCGGCCTGGCGATACAAGTCGGAATTTATACAGGCAAATTTGCAAAGTCTCTCCCCGGCCGGACCGATCGAAGTAACGCCGGCTTTGGGATTTTGCTCACTCTCCTTGAGAATTCTTTCGGTCTCGAAGCTGTCCTCTCCCCAAATCGAGTCGGCCCCCCTTATATCGACCCCGCTGTCATCGATCCTCAGGTAGCAAGGATGGTTTGACTTTCCCCAAATAACCATGCCATCATAGCCCGCCTTCTTGAGCTCAACCGACAATCTTCCGCTCGAATAGCTATCGCACCATCCATGGGTCAAGGGTGATTTGGTGATAACAACAAATTTAGACGAACCGGGGGCCAAGTTGCCGGTAAGGGGCCCCGTCAAGAAAATGAGTACGTTTTCCGGGGAAAGGGGATCTGTTTTTGCCGGAAGCATATCAAACAACAACCGTGCCCCCAGACCCCTTCCTCCCAGGTACTTCTCAAGCATTTCATCAGGAATGGGAAGATCTCTTGTCTTTCCCTGGGTCAAATCAATCTCGAGTAACCTTCCGCATACTCCTTTCATTCGGCCTCCCTGTAGAAAAACTGAATCCCCTGAAGTCCCGGGCAAACATCATGATCACTCCATTCCAAGAACCTCAAAATGAATTTCACGAAGGCGTATATCAACCTAAAGGACCCCTTCCCTCTGGCCGCGCCATAGGGCAAATTACCATACCCTTCACAGAACCACGCGCACCAACTTAGTGCCCGACCAGCAACCCAACCGAGATTATTGCCTCACCGACGGAATGTGAAAAGGACCAATCCTCTCGAAAAGGTCTAATCAAACAAAGATTTGATGATTAGGTTAAGAAATCCTCCTCGAAGGGGAAACGGGTGAACATCTCGTGGCCCGTATCGGTTACCAGCATGCCCTGTTCCAGCCTGACTGTCTGCTCTAAGTTAGGGTGTCCCGCAAAGGTTTCGATTGCGAAATACATGTTGGGTTTGATCTCTACGGGTTACTCAGGGGAGTACACTCGAGAGATCCACATCCCCTCGTAAAGGGTCAGGCCGATGGAATGGGCGAACTGTGGAAGGGTAACGGTACCGTATCAGTAGGCCAACATCGGTAAGGGCTGGCGCTAATGATCACCAGCAATCCACCTTGTTCCGAACGACGTCCCGTCCCCTCTCCTTGTCAAGTTTACTCATCTTTCAAGCTTTTTCCCGACTTTCATGGTCACCCAGGGAACACACCGATATTGCCTTATTTAATGTTGATGGCCTCGTAAAAAGTCAAAAATGGGGACGGCAAAGGTAAAAAGTTCCAAATGCAAGGCTTGCGAATCTTGAGGAATGAGGCGTACTTACAGTACGTCGCAATGATTTACCCTGTTAAATATTTTCTTTGTTTGATGTTACTGTTTTCAAGCTCCTTCTATATCCCATATCTCTTGATATGGCTGCCTTCAATTTAACAGGGCAGGAGATGAAGTGTAACGCAGCCCTTCGGCTTTGCTCAGGGCCGTGAGCATGTCGAACGGCAGATGGATTTTTTACGAAGCCGCCAATGTTTGTTCCTTACCATTGCCTACCGGAGTAGTCGATTGTCGTATGGGAATCTGCTGATAACGTCCATGCCATTATCGGTGACAACTACGTTATCCTCAAGCCTGATTCCGCCTATTCCTGGTTCACCCACGTAGGGTTCGATCGAGAATACCATACCTGGTTCAAGCACATACGCCTTATCACGGGGCACCATATACTCTTGGACAATATAGGGTGGTTCGGCAGCGGCAAGCCCGAGCCCGTGGCCCAGTATCCCGCCCAGAACATTCTCCTCTCCACATGCATTGTAGATATCAGTGGTCAAGGCACCTGGTTTGATTGCCTCCTCAGCGCGAAGCATAGCCTCCCGATTTCTCACGTGCAGGTCTACCTGCTTTGGTATTGGTTTTGCCGTTTCACCGCAAACATAGACCCTGGTAAAATCCCCAAAATACCCGTTTATTCTGGCCCCGACATCGATTATCACCAAATCGCCGTGCTCGATCAATCGGTCTGAGGTAAATCGGCGATAGGGGGCAGTATAGGGACCAGAACAGACTATGTTGGCACACTGTGTCCATTCGCTACCGAGCCCAGTGAACGTTCCCCAGATTTCTCCCAAAACCTCGCATTCCCTGACCCCGGGCTTCAGTTTCCGAAGTCCAGCATGAAAGCCGGCAGCGGTCACATTAGCAGCCAACTTCAGCATGTTAACTTCATCTATGGTCTTGCACTTTCTGGCTTCCAGCATTATGAATTGGCCATCCACAAACTTCGTCTTGGGAAAGATCTTCGGGAGCTCTTCCATTAACGCCTGATTCCAGGCGTCTACCCCTATTTTTTCTGGCTCTTTGATACCGGAATCTCCCATAAGGTCTTTTGCTTTATTGGCCCAATTGCGCACGCCATCGGCCGTCTCCAAACTGCCACCACACTCCTCGAAGGTTCGGTCGGCACACCAGGGCATTCTGAGCTTAGAATGGTCGACATCCATGGTAAAGACATACGGGTCCTCACCATTGATCAGCAGAGATGAGGCCAAACCGAAGAATATCATCGGCCACTCATGCACACGGTAAGCACTGATGTACTTTATATTTTCGAGCCTGAAGATAAACAGTGCATCGACTCCAGCATCTTTGACCGCCTTCTGGGCTTTGGCCAGCCTTTCCTCCCGCATGCGCTTAACATCTATTCTCTCCTCCCAATCAACCGCCGCCGTGCCAAGCCCAGGATTTTCATAGGGATAATTGAACTCTCTACCCTCATAGCCTCTTCCCAGATCAAGCTTATCTTTTAAATCAGGTATTCCCATCTTATTACCTCCCCGCGAATAGAATTTAAAGCAAACAAACAAAACTCCTCGTGTAACAGTTAAACCTTACGGCATCAATTTTTCATCGCATCACCTCTTTGCAGATTTTCTCAAACTGCTGCTCATTTAGTAAGGCACGTTGGAGGCGTCCTTCCCGCTTCACTCGCTCTGTTATCTCTTTAACCTGATCCTTTGTGGCTTCAAAACCGAGTTTATCAAGAAAGTATTCAATCGTCGCTGTCCCGCTATTCTTGCCAAGTACCAATCTAGATGGATCCTGGCCTACTAAATGCGGTAAAAATGGTTGGACTGTTATATTAAAGCCGTTCTCCTCCATCTTTCTGTGGAGATCAACGGCAATTCCTGTTTCCACGTCAAATAGTCCTCGTCCAAGAACCGGTTTATTGCTTGGTACCTTCCTGCCGGAGATGTTCTCTACCAACAGAGAAACATCCATTAGACCATCGAGGATTAGCCCCGTCTTAATGCCCGCCAGTAACTCCAACATCGCGGCCACTTCCTCAGTAGCAGCATTTCCAGTCCTTTCACCAAGGCCGTTAACGGCAGTATGGATTACGCTTGCGCCTTCGGCCACCGCTTCGAGTATTCCTGCATTGGCAAGCCCAAATTCATTGTGCGTGTGAAATTCAAGGGGAACATTCGGCATCCATTCTCTGAGCTTACGGAAGATAAAACGTATTGCCCTAGGCAAGGCCACGCCAAAGGTGTCTACTACAACCACACCGTCGGGTTGTGACTCTCGGACAAACGTAGTATAAACATCCTCGATAAAGTCAAGGTCGTCTCCACGCGTCAGATCCCAGCCCATAAAAATTGTTTTTAATCCCTTTTCCTTTGCGTACAGCACGTTGGAGACTATCCTATCGATCACCTTGGCTTTATCAAGCCCGTACCCTGCTTCGCAAGCATAAGGGTTCGTAATGTGCTCCAGAATGACAGTTTTTACACCGCAATCGATGCTCATATCAATATCGTCCTTCAGCGTGCGGATGAAAGCAACAATTTCCGTCTTGAGATTGCGTTGAACTACTTGTTTGATCCCTGCAAGAATCGCAGACGACGCAGGTGGCATCCCGACCTCTACACGAGGTACCCTAATTTCATCCAATGCTTCCGCAATGCGCACCCTTTCATCAGGGGAGAAGGCCACACCGAATGTCTGTTCTCCATCCCTGAGAGTAACATCGTGTATGGTAACGCTCTTCCCTTTTAAATCATTACTCACCTCCTCAACAAAGTTGAAAGGGCAGACCCACCAACCATCGTTATTGAAATAAGGCTTACCCTTGAGTCGTTCAACGTTAAATGTGACCATTATTGACCTCCATTTTTGAAATTATTGTCCTTGGCATCATATCTACGCGAAGTGTATCTCTCCCCTATATGACGAAATATCAGATCTTTCAGACCCAATGAACCAAAATATTGACATTCCGGCGGAAAAGGCAGGGCCTGATCAAAGACCCTGCCCTTGCTATTTGATGATTAGGTCAAGAAATCCTCCTCGTAAGGGAAAAGGGTGAATATCTCGTGGCCGGTATCGGTAATCACTAAATCTGTCTCCAGCCTGGCTGTCTGCTCTAGGTTAGGGTGCCCCGCAAAGGTTTCGATTGCAAAATACATGTTGGGTTTTATCTCTACCGGGTACTCAAGGGAGTAGGCCCGAGAGATCCACATCCCCTCGTAAAGGGTCAGTCCGATGGAGTGGGCAAACTGTTGAAGGGTAACGGTACCGTACTTGTCATCATCGTAAACGGGAAACTTTTCAGCCACGTCCTTAGTCGTGTTGCCGGGCTTCATCATCTCAATCCCGGCATGAAGAGAATCATAGCACTCCTTATACAAATCCTTTTCCTTTGGTGTAGGCTTGGCCTCCACTTTGAAACAGCGCACGTAGTCCACAAAATAGCCTGAGGGCCCTACCGTGTTGTTGTCAATGATCACCATATCTCCCTGACGAATCATCTTGTCAGTAGGCCAGCGTCG
>DAOVAK010000219.1 GCA_030671095.1 Deltaproteobacteria bacterium
AAAGCGCCGTCTTCTCGATGAGGTTTGTGCGATATCAGGTGTATCGGGAGGCAGCTTCACGGCCGCCTATTATGGTTTGTTCGGCGACCGTATCTTTGAAGACTTTGAGAGCAGATTTTTGAAAAAAAATGTACAGGGAGCCCTTGCACGAAGGATATTTTTCAACCCCATCAACTGGGTGAGACTGTTTTCACCGACTTTTGACCGCAGCGACCTGGCGGCAGAGTACTACGATAAGCATATTTTCAACGGGGCAACATTCGGAGATATCGCAACGAGAAAAGGTCCATTGATCTTGATCAATGCCACCGACATGGTAACAGGGATACGGGTGGCATTCAGTCAAGAGACATTTGACGTGCTTTGCTCGGATGTATCTTCTTTCCCAGTTGCCAGAGCTGTGGCGGCATCCTCCGCAGTGCCTCTCGCTCTGACCCCTATCACCTTGCGAAACTATGCCAACAGCTGCGGCTACAAAATTCCTGAAGCACTAGAGAAGATCCTTAGCGAGCAGGATATCTCCGAAAGAAGGTTCCACCTCGCCAATAATATAAGGCCGTATCTGGATAGCAACAAGACCAGGCACATCCACCTGGTTGACGGAGGTGTTGCTGACAACCTCGGACTGAGGGCTGTCCTTGACAGAGTGCTTGCCTTTGGAAACTTCTGGGATACACTCAAATACTTGGAACGGGAAAACGTGCACAAGGTTATCTTCATCGTGGTTAATGCAGAGACACAGGTGAGCAGGCGCCTGAACCTCTTCGACAAGCCTCCCGCGTTTGCCGCGATGCTTCAATCATATTCATCAATAGCGATTTCAAGATACAACTTTGAAACCGTGATGCTCCTGCGGGAAAGTCTCAGCAGATGGACCGAAGAGACTCAGAAGAACAGGTGCGGCGATAGTCCGATATCCACAGAACCCGGGGCCTGCGGGGACATAAAGTTCTATCTTATCGAGGTCAAGTTCAACTCCCTCAAGGATGAGGCTAGACGCACATATTTCAAGCAATTACCGACCTCCTTTAAGTTATCTCCTGAAGAGGTGGACAAAATCCGAAATGCTGCCAGAAGCATACTGGTTCAGTCGCCGGAATTTCAGAGGTTGCTGAGTGATTTGAAGTAAGAAAGGATATGCTGAAAGCGAAAACGTGTAATGGGGGTCAAAGCTTGAATGAGGAAAAGAAAATTTGGGAAAATCTGAGACACGATCTGATTTACGGGACCAAGAATTTTTTGAATCAAATCAAATCTACCTACTTATCCAAAGAAGTCAATGTTGAACTGCCCCAGTTGGCCGGCATAATACAAGACAAAGACCCAACGGATTTATTAAGAAAAGCAGCTAAGATCTTAAATTGCGATATTGATAAGTTTACAAAGTCACCAAGAGTTTCTAAAAAGCATATACAGGATCGGGATCTTCTGCTTTATTTTATGTTGGAGACGGGATTGTATACGAACAGACAAATTGGTGATCTGTTTGGTTTGAGCTACCCGGCAGTCAGTCGGCGGGCAAATATCAGCAAATGTAAGGTTAAACGGAAAAAGCAGGATCAGGACGGCCTGATACCCTCCATCCTTGAACCTGTCGAGAGCCCCTCGGCCTTGAGCTCGGAGCCGAAAGGCCTCAAGGTCGAACGACCGGACGGATCATCCAAAGCCTGCCCTGGTGCGACTCATATTCCTATTTACGTTTAGGCTATGCACTATTCCAGGCCTGACTTTTCAAGTATACATCACTGGTGATCGGTCTGGGCCAGGGAGCACAGAAAAAATTGGGCCAGATTTATCCGAGGCGGATTGATCCGGAAAATCTACCAGGTGGACCCCCTTACCTGCGCCAAATGCGGGGGGAGGATGAAGATTTTATCCTTCATAGAAGACCCGGAAATAGTCAATGTAACTCCAAAAGATACTTAAGTAAGGAGGTGTAAACGATGGAAGCCGTTCAGGAATGTATTCAAGATATTACCAGAAGCATAGGGGAAGACAATATAAGTGTGGATAAAGCCTCAAGAATCGTGCATAGAATTACTCACGGCCCAGAAGCCATGTTGCATGAAGATTTGGGGGATTTCACACCCGCGGCAGTTGTACGTCCCAGAACGACTGAAGATGTGGTCGCAATTGTCAATTATGCCAATAAATATGAAATACCTTTAATTCCTCAAGGGGGCAGAACCTGTACTTATGGTGCAGAAAGTGTGCGCGACGGGATTGTTGTTGATACGACCAGTATGAATGAGATCCTTGAATTTGATGAGCCCGCTTTTCGAATTAAGTCACAGGCAGGAGTACGCGTCGTAGACTACATCGATTACTTAGCCCAGAGGGGTTATATGTCTTTAGAATTCCCAACAATGAATAGGACCTCCACTTTGGGCTCCCGTGCCTCCATTTCCGGGTATAACAAGTTTGAAAATAGATGGGGAGGATCAAGAGATCATATTAAGGGCCTGGAGGTGGTGCTGGCAAATGGAGATGTGGTTCAGGTGGGAAGAGGAAGTAGTCTCCCCACGAAATCGGTTGTTGGGTTGGATACGATGGGCATGTTCATAGGTTCGAGGGGAACCCTTGGCATCATAACTAAGGTAACGGAAAGATTCATTCCTGTACCTCCCTCATATATCTATGGAATAAGGGCATTTAAGACTATTGAAGATGGCCTGAGGACCTTTATGGAGCTTAGATCTCCTGTCAATGCAGGTATTATATGGAGATCGAAGGCCTATCATAAATGGTTGCTGAGCCAGGCTGTCAAGGCGAGCATGGACTTAAAATGGCCCGATGATGTGGTCATGTTGGCAGATTACCATATTTTAGGCGAACCGGAAGCGGTTGAGGCCATGAAGAAGCACGCTGAAGCGATATGTGAAAAATACAACGGGTTCTGGAGAGACGATATGCCGCCCACGGATTTCGTAGGGAGGATGCATGAGACCATGGAAAAATATATGGGCATGGCAGCCCTCCAAAGCGAACGGCTTGTGAGTGGTGGTATGGGCAATCGAATCGTTCCCTTGGACCCCCAGATCTCCAACACCCATCTAATAGATTTCTATAAAGAGTTCATAGAGTTTCTGAAAAGAACAGAAGATGGAAAGACCTATCCGGCTCTGTCAAAAGATTTCCATGTCCTAAGTCCAGGTGCGCCGGTTCCTGCCGAGGAAGGCTGGACCAAAGTGTGGTCACTCGCGCTTGCCAACTGGAAACACTTTAATAAAAAAAGCATCGAAGAATTCAAGGCTTGGTACCGGGATTATGCCGAGCTTGTCTGGCGTCATGGTGGGTCCCTGACCGGAACCCATGGATATGCACCCAGGGACATGGAAATTGAATTTATCAAGAGAGAAGTGGGGGAAACAGGATATGCATTGATGAAGACCATCAAAAACGCTCTTGATCCCAAGAATATCATGAACCCAAATGTGAAGTTTTAGGAGGTGATAAGGATGGCCATTGATAGAGAGCATGCGATTGTTACCTTGGAGGAGTACGAGCCTCAGCTATGGACTTGCGTCAATTGTTTCTGTGGATTTTGTATTGAGAGTTGTCCTGTTTTCATAGAAGGGAGAAATGAGGTTGGTGCTGCCAGGGGAATGAGCCAACTCGGTCTGGCCCTTCTATCAGGGGAACTAGAATTGTCTGATATAGTAGATGATATAGCCTATGCATGTACTGGGTGCAGGTGGTGTGAGTGGAACTGTTCACTGAATAAGCCGCTCTTTATCGAGCGCACAGGGACAAGGAGAACCAAAGTGAGCGGTGCCACAATGGCAGAAATATTTAGATCAATGAGGGCAGAACAAGGAAAGGTCCCAAAAGAAGTTAGGAATGCCCTCAATAACCTGGCCAATGTAGGGAACCCCTATGGTGGATCTAAGCAAGCCAAAGACAAGTGGGTGGCCGATCTTGGCGTGAGTATGGAGAAAACCGATACCATCCTGTATGTGGGTGCTACCATTCCATATGAAGATAGGGCAACGAAAATGGCCGAGGCAATCGTTGATGTTCTCAGAGCATTCCAGATAGATATAGGCATGCTTGGAGGCAAGGAAATGGACAGTGGTGCCTTTGCCATGATGATGGGTGAAGAGGGGCTTTTTGCTGATATGACAGAACAGAGTGAAAAGATGATGAAAACCCAGGGAGTTAAGCAAATCATATGTGTTTCGCCGCACGATTATGATGCGTTCCTAACTTACTACCCCGCGTTGGATGGCCTGGAGATAAAACATTACACTCAGCTATTTGCTGAGTTGATTGATAGTGGAAAAATCAAACTCAGTAAAGAAATCAAAAAGAAAGTGACCTATCATGACCCTTGTTATTTAGGCCGAAAAAACAACATCTATGATGAGCCCAGGAAAATCCTGCAGAGCATACCTGGAGTGGAACTGGTAGAAATGGATAAGACAAAAGAGACGGCCTATTGCTGCGGTGGTGGTGGAACTGGTCTGTTTTATGACCTTCCGAAGATGAATATGAATCTGGCTCGAGCGGATCAGGCTAAAGAGAAGGATGTTGGTTGCATGGCCGTAGCTTGCCCCATCTGTTTACAGATGCTTGACGATGGCATAAAAAGCAGGGATTACAAGTTTGAAGTCAATGATATTGCCCAATTGGTTAGGGAGGCCTTATAGGAAAAATGGCCGTCTCTGTCATAGCTTAGTACAGCATTTGCTTTAGTAAACGTATTAACAAGATAACCTTGATCCTGCCTTTGGCGGGATCCACCTTATTTAATGCATTCACCGTAGAATAGTAAGGGCAACCAGCGGCACTTCACAGGCTGCTTTACAGCGTTCGCGAGCCCGGCGCATTTTAAATCTAAGGAAGATCATCAAGGAGCAATCTTAGGGCCTTTAAGGCTTCACTCGCCTTCGCGCGGATGCCCCGCGGCTTGCCGCGGGGAGGAAGCGCAAGGCGACCGCGCCGGAGCCCCTCGCGTGGGCGTAGCCTGCGGCGCAGCCCGGGTGGCGAAGGCGGGTGCTCCGCTTCGGCGCAGTTCCGCTTGGCTTCGCCACAGATGCCCCGCGCCTTGGCGCGAGCACCGTTGATCCCGACACGGTGATTTTCGCCGGCGCTGAGCCAGTGCGGTGGACAATGGAAGATGTGGATAACGATGGTGATATTGATATGCTGTTCCATTTCAACGCACAAGACCTTGACCTGGATGAGAACAGCACCGAGGCTACCCTGCTCGGTACCACATATGGCGGGATAGCCGTCGAGGGCACGGACACTGTGAACATCGTGCCCAAGGGCAAGGCAAAGTAAAACAAAACCAGCTTGTCGAAGAAATCAAAGGCAGGGTCACAAACTAGTCGTTTACTAAATGTGTTGAAGCGGTATTTCAATCCCTTTATATTTCAAATAGTTGGGTCGGGGTTTCGTGGTAAAAAAATATTCTCTAAAAGAAAAGAGCCCCAAGCCAAAGAATTTGGGGCTTTAAGAAAATTTATCAACAGCCTAAGTAAACGGCTTAGGTCAAAAAACGGCCCTGCCTTTTTCTATCATTAATTCAATATATGGTAAAGGCCCAACTTACCTTAACACTTTCTACTACTGCT
>DAOVAK010000267.1 GCA_030671095.1 Deltaproteobacteria bacterium
CCTTAAAAGATTGTATTATAGAGGAGTAGGACTTAGCTCCGCACTTGCAGCAATGAAATAATAAAACGAAGGAATATTGGGTATAGTCTCGGTCACGGGCTATGAGTTGTGAATTGCAGGCGTGAACTGTACAGTAATAAATTGGTAACGTTCAAAAGTGTTGGCATTTGCTGTTATCTAGTCGGAAGCAATGCCGGTCTCCGAAAGGTGATATCTCAGAAAAAATTCCACCCAAACTCCGCAGTGGTCTGATCTTTGAGGCTTTACGCCCATTAACTAATCGCAGAATGTCCCGTTATTATTTAGGACATCTTTCTCAAAGTCTCAATGATCAGACCACCGGCAAGGAGCAAAATAGATATCACCTTGCCTCCGGCCCGTAGGGCCTACGGCCCGGAGGGAGGAGATTGGCATTGCCGGAGAATCGACTATCCTACTAAAACTTGCTGGTTCAAAAGATTGTGCCAACACTTTTGAACGTTACTAATAAATTATAGAGATCGCGGTACACGTATTATGGGAAATCGGGGTCGATTCGGGAAGTATGGTGAGATCAAGAGGGTTGATCGCCTGAAGCGTGCTAGGAAAGGTCCCCCATTTTCTCAGGGAACGGATCTCAAGTCCTCGGGGCGTGGCTCTTCCCTCAGAAAATCAGTGGGGGAAAGCACACCTATCAGAATCCGCCCAGCCAAACCCTCTGATTCCCGTTTCATTGTCCAGCTCAGTGAGAGCGTTTTCCGTATCTATGGTCCCTATGAAAAGATCATCGGGGGCTGGCTTGAATCGGGAATGACGGTGACCCTCGTAGCCCTTATGAACAGAAAACCTGCCGGTTTTGCCATGATCAGCCATTTCCCCCAAGAAGCCAACCTTCAGCAAGTCTCCGAAATATTGGCCATTGCAGTAACGCCCGAAAAACAGCGTACGGGAATCGGTGAAATGCTGCTCAAAGAGGTGGAGAGAAAGGCCGCTGGGATTAACATAAGGGAACTATTTTTGCAGACAGCTGAAGAAAATCTGGCGGCGCAAAATCTCTTTGCGAAGAATGGATATGTTTCGTGGGGCATCATTGAAAGCTTTTACCCAGCAGGCCAAAACGCGCTAATCATGTCCAAAAAGATCGGAAAGATCCCTTCACCGTAACAGGATACCATTCGCCCTAAGCCCTCCAAGGTGGGGCATTCTCTCATGTTTCCATAAGGTATAGAGCATGCTCTTTTGAGGCGCGTTGAGGATGGGTTCCACTCTTCTGCGTGTATAAGGGGTTGAATCTAACCCATTTTCGGGTATAATAGATAGACGACATTTTTCAGGAGGACCGTATGGCCCAGATTGATGCCTTTTTCAAACTCATGCATGACCAGGGGGCTTCTGACCTCCACCTGATATCTGGTCAGCAGCCTGTACTGCGGATCGGTGGAGAACTGGAAAGGGTGAAATTCAAGACCCTTGAGAACGATGGCCTCAAAACTATGCTCTATGAAATAGCCCCTGAACATAAGGTGAAAGAATTTGAGGAGGCAGGGGATGTGGATTTTGCCTACGAGATCCCGGGGCTCGCCCGGTATCGTGCCAATTTCTTCCAGCAAAAATATGGTATTGCTGCCGTTTTCAGGGAGATACCCTCACAGATTATGACCTGTGAAGATTTAGGGCTTCCCCCTGTAATCCCCAGGCTCGCCACCTTACCCAGGGGTTTGGTCCTGGTTACGGGCCCAACAGGTAGTGGAAAATCTACAACCCTTGCAGCCATTATTCACGAAGCAAACAAGGACCGCAAGGAACACATACTGACCGTTGAGGATCCCATCGAGTTCGTTCATGAGAGTAAAAAAGCCGTTATTAATCACAGAGAGGTTGGGATGCATACCCGATCCTTTGCCGCAGCCCTCAGGGGTGCTCTCCGGGAGGATCCTGACATTATTTTGGTGGGTGAGATGCGCGATCTGGAGACCATTTCCCTGGCCATTGAAGCCTCTGCGACAGGCCACCTTGTCTTTGCCACCCTCCATACAACCAGCGCGGCAAAGACCGTGGACCGCATTATCGAGGTCTTTCCCATGGCCCAACAGAACCAGGTAAGGAGCACCCTTGCGGACGGTATTCGGGCCGTAGTAGCGCAGACTCTGTTCAAGAGGCGCGACAACCCAGGACGGGTGGCTGCTGTGGAGGTGATGATCGCCACACCGGCTATTCGAAATCTCATCAGGGAAGGGAAGACATTCCAGATACCATCCATGATACAGACAGGGCATAAATATGGCATGCAGACACTGGATGACGCCATCATGGCCCTGCTTGAAAGAAAGACAATCAGCCCTGAGGATGCCTATACCAAGTCCTATGATAAGCAGAAATTCCTGCCCTTTTTGAAAAAACCGCCGGCCGATTTTACAGAGGTTTAGGTAAAACGATCCTTAAGGGACAGATAGAACACCTTGTAAAGGGGTGAGTAAAGCATGAGGCAACAACAAATAGATCATATCTTTACATCGATGCTAGAGTCTCACGACAATGTATCGGACCTCAATATGACGGTGGACAAACCCTTTCAGGTGGAGTCTTCCGGTGAATTGAAACCCGTTACACTGAATCCCTCCATAGATCAATTGACCCCGTTCCAGACAGAGATTGTGGCCCTCAACTTGATTAACGGAGATCGTCGGTTGACAAAAATGCTTCTTACCGAAGGGTCCTGTGACCTGTCCTACCAATTGGCGGGTAAGGCGCGTTTCAGGGTCAATATTTTTTCTCAAAAGGCGTATCTTTCTACGGTCATGCGGCAACTGGCCACGAGGGTTCCCACCATAGATGAGATGAAGCTTCCTCCCGCCTTTCACAAAATAACCGAGGAAAGAAACGGCATTATTTTAGTCACAGGGGCGACAGGCACGGGTAAATCCACCTCCCTGGCTGCAGTCTTGAACGAAATCAATGAAATGAAGTCGGTCCACGTGGTCACACTGGAAGATCCGGTGGAATATGTGCATTCCCAAAAGAAGTCCACCTTCAATCAACGTGAGATGGGAGGCGATTTTGACTCCTTTGCATCCGGCCTGCGGGCGGCTCTCAGGCAGGCCCCAAAGGTGATTCTGGTGGGTGAGATGAGGGACAGGGAGACGGTGGAGATCGGTCTTTCTGCAGCTGAAACCGGCCACCTGGTTCTTACCACCCTTCATACGACGGATGCAGGGCAGACCGTAAACAGGATAGTGGGTATGTTTGAAAAGGATGAGGAAAAGCAGATCCGAATCCGACTCGCAGAGTCCCTTCGATGGATCGCCTGCCAGAGGCTCTTGCCCCAGGTGGGTGGGGGTCGTGTGGCGGCCTTTGAGATCTTGGGCACAAATCTGAGGGTCAAGGACAGCATTTTACATGGAGAATCTGAAGGGAAGACTTTTTATGAGATGATTGAACAGGGCCAGGCCTTTGGAATGATGACTTTTGATCAATGCATTGCTGAGCTTTACAGGGAGGGTCTCATTACTGAGGAGACGGCCATGAGTTATGCCTCCCACAAAGCCGTCGTGGGAAGGGCCATCGATAGCATCAAGGCTGAGAGGGGAGAAAAGACCACCACCATAGAAGATCTCTCCATGGATAGACAGTATACGGGAAAAAAATAAGCCAATAGGAGGGTGTTCAAGAAGAGTGCCATATGGAAACTATTTGTGAACACTGCAAAGCCAAATTAAATATCCCCGATGAGAAGATTCCCAAGAATAAGGCGGTGAGGATTGCCTGCCCCAAGTGCAAGAAGAAGATGACCCTGAAGGCAACCAAAGAGCAGAATGAGACAGGAAGGTTCCACCTCAGTTTCATAGAACCAAGCCAGGCTGGGGGATCGGCAGAAGATGGCTATGGCTATGGGGATTATAGTGGTGAGGAGGCCCTTGGTTTTTATGAGGAGGGCACAAAATTAGCGCTGGTGATGGAGAACATTCCTGAGCATGCTGACAAAATTAGGATGGCGATAGGACAGTTGGGCTATAAAGCCGTTTCCGCGCCCAACATCCGGGATGCCATAGGCAGGATGCGTTTTCATCATTTTGACCTGGTTATCCTTTCTGACGGGTTTGACGGGCAATCCCTAGAAGGCAACCCTATTTTCAGTTACCTGAACAACATTTCCATGGCCATCCGTCGCCGGATGTTTGTTGTGCTGATGGGAGAGGGATTCAAGACCATGGATGACATGATGGCCTTTGCCTTGAGTGCCAATCTGGTCATCAACACAAAAGAGCTGGACAAGCTGTTAGCCATCCTGAAAAGGGCCATTTCTGACTATGAAAAGTTTTATAAAGTCTTCATGGATACACTGGTTGAAGTGGGAAAGGTTTAGATTCGGCAGCTATGGATCCTTCGCACAAATATCGTTTGAGAGTAGAGATCTGTATCGGTACTATCATTGACGTTCATAAGAGCGTTAATAATCCTTACGGGAATGATGATTTCTTGTCTCAGTTCGAAAAACTCAAAGAGGCTGTCGATAACATGGATATGAGCCAGGTTTCTGAAGGGGACGTCCTTATGGTTGAGCAGGCAACCAATGCCCTGTTAGGTGAGTTCAGGTCCATCTATGAAACGGGCGATTATGGCCCACTTTATGAGAGGGTGAAGCACTGACGTTTTTGATCCTCTTACCTCATTCCCGCCGGGTCAATTTCACATGCCAGAATCCTGCCGCCCTTGATGGGAGCTAGGATTCCTTCCCAAATCTTCCTGAGGTCTCTGATCTTATCCATTTCACCAAGGGCCCAGACGGTGCCACCTCCCCCGGCTCCTGCAAATCTGGCCCCGCAACCCGCATTCTCGGCCCGATCCACCAGTTCTTCGGTAATGGGTATGAAGGCATCAGGGGTAATATCTCGACGTATGGCCACCTCTTTCTTTAAGAGGCGGGCTGCCTTGTCCCACTCCTTTGCTTTGATTGCACGAGCTAACGAGTTGACCACCTCATTGACCTTCACCCAACCTGACCTTGTGACA
>DAOVAK010000382.1 GCA_030671095.1 Deltaproteobacteria bacterium
TCCGTCTGCACTATTTTGTCTCGGTAGGGTCTGTCACTTGTCATGGCCACATACATATCCGTCAGACCTATAACGGACGAGAGCTCGTAGATCTCTCCCCCCTTCAGCCCATACGGGTAACCCGAGCCATCTGTTCTTTCATGCACCTGAACGGCCACGTCAGCCAGCCACCGGTATCTCTCACCCATCTGATCAAGGATCTCATAACTCCTCTTGGGGTGTTCCCTAATCATTGTCATCTCATTGTCATCAAGGCTTCCCTTCTTTTCAACGACGCTGTCTGGTATCTTGTACATGCCCACATTTTCCAAGAGCGCAGCAAGCCCCAATTTCAATAGCATCTTTATGTCGTAACCCAATCCTTGCCCGAGAATCAGAGATATGAAAGTCACGCGAACGTTATGTACAAGGAGCCAGTCGTAATCAGCAGAAGCGAACATGGCATGCTCATAGAGCTTGTCAACCAGATCCTTATTAAGGATGTAATGAAGATCAGAGAGAATGGGAGATGGGCTTATCCCCTGCTCACTCGTGACCCTGCTCCGAATATCAATCGCCCTCTCAATAAAACTTTCATAATAGGTGATGACCTCTGGACTCCATTCCTCTCTAAATGAGGGGTCTGAGGAAGCCTTTTCCCCCCTCACCTTCAGAATCTGGGTATCACTCATCACCCTTGAGATTTGAGAATCACTCAGCCTCAGGTCTTCATCCTCAGCTTTGTTTTCAGGGGATTTTTTGCTGGGTTCCTTTTGCTCCCCATCTTTTATGATATCAGAAAAGCGCACCATCGCTTATTATATCCTCGATGATTTGTGGATCGATCACCTTCCCATTTTTGCTGAATCCGATCAGAAGAGATAGATCACACAAGTTGTTGATCTTTCTTGGCACCCCTTCAGTGATCTCGTAGATCCTCTCCATCGCCTCCGGAGTAAACACGTTGTCTTCTCCACCCGCCTTATCTTGCCGGAAATTGATATACCGGACCGTATCATCTTGGTCAAAAGGCGTTAAATGGTACTTTATGGCGATTCTCTGCTCCAGCTGTTCGATGCTTTTAATTTTACCCCTCAGCTCCGGCTGGCCCACAAGAATCACGTTGATAAGAAAACGATCATTGAGTTGAAAATTGAGCAGAAGCCTTATTTCTTCAAAGGCCGACTCACTGAGCACCTGGGCCTCATCCACAATCAAAAGCGTCTCCCTATTGGTTTTCATATTCTCGATCATCTTATCGTTTAACAACCGAAGGCATTGCACCTTGCTGTCAGGCACTTCCGTCATACCAAACTGGTATAAGACCTCTTGTATGAACTCCAAGGGCTCAAGCTTCGGATTAACGATGAGGCCGATATCAAATTGTTCGACTGAGAGTTCCTGCACATATACCTTGGTCAGGGTCGTCTTACCGCAGCCAATATCCCCAGAGAGCATGGCACCACCCTTTCGCATCTTCGCGGCATAAATAAGGCGGGTTAGGCCCTCTTCATGGGTCTTGGAAAGGTAAAAAAAATCCGGATCAGGCACATTCTCAAATGGGAATTTCCGGAATCCCCAGTAGTCAAGATACATAGTGGTCCATTTTAAGTTTATTTATTAGAGATTATACGTAAAATTAGTTATTTGTCAATATATAACGCAAGAATTATATAAAGTTATATATAATTATAATAAGATAATTATGTGCTATTAGGGAGCTCCTCATGTCATATTCCTCATGTCTTTCGCGGGCTATGCGAAACGCATGTCCTAGAGTTCTTTCCGCTTTGGGCGTTTTATCCTTTTGGGCAACGCGTGGAAAAGATCCTCTTCATTGCCAAGGGGACGCGACCACGAGGATGATACAGTCTTCCTCGTTCGAACTGGTCAGGGCGTGTTCGGACCCCACAGGTATCCAGATGGCATCGCCTGGGCCCACATGCCTTGTTTCCTCATCCACCTGCATCTCCCCTTCCCCGCTCAATATGAAGTAGATTTCCTCCATGGGATCCGTATGGGCCTCAATCCTCTTTCCCCTCTCCAATCTTGCGATGGCCAGGAAACCTATTTCTCTCAGGATTCGGCGATCCAGGATCATCTGTGCTACGGCCCCTCCATGAGCAAGATAGGTGGTCTCCAGTACCTCTTTATCCTTCACGTTTCTTACAATCATGCAATCTCTCCTCAGACGATTTCAAACCGAAGGCCTAGTAAGCTGATACATCCACCCATTTGATCTTGATTACAATGAGACATATAGCTTAAACTGAGGCCCAGTCCCGTGAACAAGGCGGGCGTCCCCAAAATCGGAATGGAAAGCCTGGGATTCCAGGGGTCGCCCACTGTTTCCAACGTGCTGAAATTGCTATTATAACGCAAATCCAGGGGAGTTGACAAATGGAAAAAGGACACTTAGATCCCCAATTAAGACTAATCCAGCAGGCGCGGATAAAGGGAAAAGTGGTTCTCGTCAGGGTGGATCATAATGTGGTTAAGAAGGGGAGAATAAAAGATCCCTATCGGATTGACGTCACTCTCAAAACGCTTCGGACCATAGCGGAAAGTGGGGGGTACCCCATATTGATGACCCATATCGGCAGACCCAGGGACAAAAAAACCGGGCGAATAGAATGCAAAGAACAGGAATCGGTACGGCCCATTATCCCCTACCTCAAAGAAAAACTTCTCACTAAGATCGTTGTACCCGATTTTCCCATTGACCCCCAATGGGGTATCACCCAGCCAAATGACGCCATGAGGTCCCATATCGAAGACCTCAAAAAGGGCAAAATTGGGATGATATACCTGCCCAACATCCGTTGGTTTCAGGGTGAACAGGGCTCTGGAGATGAAAGGGAGCGATTTGCAGGGTGGCTTGCCGGGTTAGGTGATCTCTATGTCAATGATGCCTTCAGTGCTTGGCGTGCCCATGGATCCACCTATGATATCACGAGGCACCTCCCCTCCTATGCGGGGTTTCAGCTCCAAGAAGAGCTCTTGAATATACATGGGGTCCTTAATCCCAAAAGGCCCTTTGTGGCAGTGATTGCTGGGGCCAAATATGATACCAAGATTGGGCCCATCCAGGCCCTCTGCAATAGGACAGACCATATCATGCTTGGCGGTCTCATATACAATGTCTACCTTGCTGCAAAATATGGGGTGACCATTTCCGGGGTCTCTGAAGAAGAGAGCATTCAAGCCAGGGAACTCGTGGATCTGGATGGAAGGCAAAAGAAAATCCTGGAAATCCCCTACTTGGTGGAGTCTGAGACCTTGGAGGGGAAATTTGAGGGCCGTTATAGAACCATTCATGTTGAGAGCATGAAGCAAGGCAACAGCTTCAACTATCTCCTCGATCTAGATCCCCAATCCCTAGAAATGGACAGAATCGTGGAGATCATTCGGGCTGCAAAGACCATCTTCGTCAATGCGGTGATGGGATTGACCCCGCCCTTTTTCGAGGGGACTCAGGCCCTCTATAGATTGATTGCCTCCAACCAAGACGCCATGAAATTGTTCGCCGGAGGGGATACGCTGCAAGAGCTGAGAGATCTCTGCCCGGAAATCTATCAGGCGGGCATGGAGGCACCTGACTTTTACTATTTCACTGGCGGGGGAAGTGTCCTCACCACCCTGGAGCTAGGGAATCCCTATGAACTGAAACCCATAAAAGCATTAATGGACTAATTCCATACGATGAGCCTCCACGCTTTTCTTGTCTTGCTTCACAGCTTCGCCATAAGACGGCTAAAGACCTGGATCAAATACTTTAGGCACTTTAGACATTTTAGCCCACTTTAGGCATTTCGCAGGAGTATCCCAGATGCCCATCACGCCCCTTTTTGATCCAAAAAAGATGAGACGACCCATGAGGGTGGCTGCCTTCATGTCCGGGTCAGGAACCAATATCATAAAACTCATTGAGAGAGAGAAGAGCCCGAGAACAGTGGGCGGCTCATCACCCTTTCAGGTC
>DAOVAK010000794.1 GCA_030671095.1 Deltaproteobacteria bacterium
CCAACCCTTTTCGCTGACGCAAACAGATCAAGAAGGGATCCTATTGGGAGGTTCTTTCTCCGGCCTTAAAGATATCAATGAATCTGTGATCCAGGCTTCGGCTGCTGCGTTGTCTGCATCCCGGGTTATTCATACCGCCGGGGGCAGTCTTGCTCCTGAACTTATACCCGATGAGCCTTTGCTCGACGTTTCAAAGGAACCCCCCAGGGTTATGGTAGCTGTCTGCACCTGCGGTGATTTGCTTCCCAAGCTTTTAGATACCAAACAACTTGTCCGGCGCCTTGAGATCGATCCGGCTGTGAACCAGGTCGTTTTTATTGAACAAACCTGTACTGCCGAAGGCTGGGAAAACCTTGTTGATCTGGTGGAAAAACATAAACCAAACCGGGTTTTAATCGGTGTCTGTCTTCCCTATATTTATGAACGAAAAATCAGCGAACTGGGTCGGCAGGCGGGTCTGAATCCTGCTCTCATAGATGTGGTCGATATAATGCACATAGCCCAAAGCTCAACGCTCAAAGCCGAAACCCCGTCAACTGATGAGATCTCAGCCGTTAACAAGGAGCTATTGGCTATATTGGGTATGGGAGTTGGAAGACTCAAATGGGCTGATCCGGCTCCTGTGCCCAGCGTTCGGATTATTCAAAAGGCTCTAATAGTAGGCGGAGGAATCGCTGGAATGACATCCGCCCTTGCCATTGCAGATCACGGCTTTCAAGTAGATCTGGTAGAACAAGAAGAGATGCTGGGTGGTAATCTTAACTGGTTGCAACGAACCCTGGAAGGAAACTCAACAAAGACTATCCTGGAAGAAACAATCTTGAAAGTAGAAAAACATTCCCTCATCCGGGTGCACTCCGGCAGCCGGGTGCTCGCTTCCTATGGTCAGGTGGGGCGTTTTTATACGACTATTGAGCACAAAGAAAAAGGCGCTTTAACCGTGGAACATGGGGTGACAATCCTTGCCACAGGAGGTGCGGAGGCGACTACCACATTATACGGTTACGGTACTGACAAGGCAATTGTTACACAAAAAGAACTGGAGCAAAAACTGTCGGATAAAACCCTCGAACCGGCTCAACTTGGTTCAGTGGTTATGATTCAATGTGTAGATTCCAGGGAGGAGCCAAGGAATTATTGCAGCCGCATATGTTGTGCCACAGCTTTAAAACACGCATTACATTTCAAGGAGGAAAATCCTGATATAGCCATCTATATTCTTTATCGGGATATTATGACCTATGGCTTTGCCGAGACCTATTACACCCAAGCCCGCAAGGCAGGTGTGATCTTTATTCCATACCATATGGCTGAAAAACCAGAGGTTACGACCCTAGACGGATCTGTTCAGGTGACAGCCGCAGAATCGATTATCGGGCAAAAAGTCCAGATAGACGCCGATCTTGTTGTCCTTGCCACCGGCATTGTGTCCACACTTCCCAAGGACCTGGCAGAAGCCTTTGGAGTAACCCTGGATCAGGACGGTTTTTTTGAGGAAGCTGAATATAAGTGGAGACCGGTCGATTCACTCAAGGAAGGAATTTTTGCCTGTGGCCTGACTCATTCTCCCCGTAATATTACAGAATCCATAGCCACTGCCGAGGCTGCGTCCCAGCGGGCGTTAAGAATCCTTTCCCATGAACAGATGCCGGCCGGCAAAGTGGTTGCAGAGGTCCATCACAGCCTTTGCAGTCTGTGTGAACTATGCATCGGCGCCTGCCC
>DAOVAK010000748.1 GCA_030671095.1 Deltaproteobacteria bacterium
GACGGGTCCATGGTAAGAATGGTCGCCATTGTGGATGAAGGGGACCAGTAAAGACCTGTTGCCTGCGAGGAAAAGATAAGGCAGTCGCATGCAGCGAGCCAAAAAGGGCATCAAAGAAATCAAGAACCTCTTCGATCTTCATGGGAAAGTGGCCGTGGTCACTGGAGGGTCAGGGGCTTTAGGTAAGGCCATATCCATAGGATTGGCCGCCTATGGCGTGGATCTTGTCCTTTGCGATCTAGAGTTAGCGGGCCTCGAAGCGTTGGCTGACAAGATTAGGGAAATGGGGCAGAAGGCCTTGCCCGTCTCCTGCGACGTAAACGACCCCGACAGTGTTGATCAGATGGTGAGCCGCACTCTAGATGAATTTGGAAAGATCAATATCCTGTTTAACGCTGCAGGCATTGCGCAACGTGAGCCGGCTGTCGATATGCCCATTGACGATTGGCAAAAGGTGATGGACGTCAACGTCAAGGGTACCCTGCTCTGCTCCAGGGCCGTCGCCAGAGAAATGATCCGGCAGGGAGAAGGGGGAAACATCATAACCGTGGGTTCGGTACGCGGGTTTCATGCCCATGAAGGCGGATATTCGGCCTATGGGACGAGCAAAGCAGCCATACATTACTTGACGAAGCAGTTGGCCTTCGAGTGGGCCAAGTATAAGATCCGGGTCAACTGTATAGCTCCGTGCATCTTCTGGTCGCCGCTGACCGAGCCCATACTCAGTGATGAAGCGTCATATAAAAGCTATGTGGCCAGGATTCCCTTGGGGAGGGCGGCAGAGCCGGAGGATTTTGTGGGCGTCACGATTTTTCTGGCCTCTGAAGCCAGTGAGATGGTTACGGGGCATGTCCTTTCCGTGGACGGGGGAACCGTAGGCGGATAGACGGGATCTGTTATTGGTCTATGAATATAAGTCCTGATCCACATGTTCTCCTAGGGTCAGTTCTCTAGGAAAAACCCTAGTATGAAGAAAGGGAGGAACTATGAAAAAAATTGAATTGAAAGATGTGAAACCCTACGAAGCCCCCGGGCATTTCGGTATGACGGCAATGAGGCTTCAGGGGAAAGAAGAAACGGGGGTTCAAAAGTTCTGGATGGGTCTCTCCCATTTCTTGCCCGGTGGCGGTGCAGGGTGGGCCTATGAAGATTCGCCACTGGAGAAGATCTATTTCGTGCTCGAGGGGGAGATCACAGTGAAGAGCAAGACAGAAGAATTTGTGCTCAGGAAGTGGGACTCCATTTACTTGGCCCCCAATGAGGGAAGAGAACTCATCAACAACACCAACAAACCGGCAAGCATGTTGGTGGTTATAAACAACCCCGACTAAATCGGTTTCTAAAGGCAAGGTTGGAAGAAAGTTATCCGTTTTTTGAGTCCCGCCCAGAATTGTGGCGGGACGTTGTATAAAATCGTGACCCGTCCTCCGCAGTAGCTCTGCTACGGAGGATGGAAGCGATTTTATTACTTTTAACAAATAACCTCCAACTGAGCGGTCTTGCTCAGTTGGAGTATTGAAGTGAAAGGAAGGATATCCACATGGGAAAAGTAATTATTACAGCAGCCCTCACGGGCAATATTCATACGCCTACCATGTCCCCCTATTTGCCGCTAACTCCTCAGCAACTGATTGATGAGGCTGTGAGGTGTGCGGAGGCAGGGGTCACAATCGTACATGTCCATGCCAGGGACCCAAAAGATGGCAGACCGACCACGGATGTTGAAATTTATAGGGAGATCCTGAGTGGGATCAAGGCGAAAACAAATCTTGTGGTTACCGTAACCACCGGTGGAACGGCCGCCATGACGCCTGAAGAAAGAATTGCCGTGGTGAGGGAACTGAAGCCTGAGGTGGCGACCTTCAATGCAGGGTCCATGAATTTCGCCCTGTATCCGGTTTTAGGCAAATACAAGGAGTTTAAGTATGAATGGGAAAAAGAGTTCCTTGCAGCAACAGAGGGTTTTATCTTCCCGAA
>DAOVAK010000235.1 GCA_030671095.1 Deltaproteobacteria bacterium
GGATAAATACGCTCCTTGGCTATACCAGGAATATCTAGAGGAGACTGGGAAAGATGCGAATGAAGAGTTCCCTATCTATGAACCTTGTCACCTCGCCCTGGCAAAGGCAAATATCCCTGGTATTGAGATCGCCGGGGGACAGATTGATGAAGTTACCGGTATACGCTGCACAATCGCATGTTTCCCCATACGGTATGAACAGGGTGAAGCATCAATAGTTCGTCTGGTGGCCATCGTAGAAGAATAAAGTTTCATAGCCAGATTCATAAATGGAAGGAAGGTAATTATGATCAGTGTGAAAGATGCGGAAGGGATTCCCTACGAAGCAATAAAACACTCCGGTGTGTATGGCATCAAGAAGATTACAGAAGATCAATCAAAGCGGATCACCGTTAGTTATTCCTATTTTCAACCTAATGGTGGGGCTGAAATGTCTTCCTCAGATAAAGAAAGAGTTTATTATATTGTCAGTGGATCCGTAACAGTCAACGGAGAAGGAGAAAAACATGTTCTGAACCCAGGGGACGTCATATATATTGCGCCGGGTGAAGAGAGAGATATGGTTATTAATGGAGGTAGGCCAGCAGAGGCTCTTATCTTCATAGTTTCACCCTAACATATGGCGTATGAGGTCAGAAAATGAAGATGGAAGAGATTAAGAAGATAGCAGTCATCGGCGCAGGGACTATGGGGCCGGGCATAGCCCTTATGTTTGGGTGGCATGGATATGATGTGCGGCTTTTCTCCCTAAATACGGAAGAATCAGAGAAGGCAGGCTCGGTTATGCGAACAAGCCTTGAAACCCTTCTGGAGTGCGAAATTCTAACTAAGGATGAAATTGAACCGACTTTGGGTAGAGTAAGTATGACGAATTCCCTGCAAAAAGCCGGTCAAGATGCGGATTTCATATGCGAAGCCGTGGTTGAGATGAGGGATGTAAAAAGGGCCGTATTTGAGCAGCTTGATCATATATGTCCCTCAAAAACTATTTTTACGAGTAATACTTCATCTCTGAATATTTTCGATCTTGTTCCAAAGGACAGACTGTCCCGGACTCTTATTGCACACTGGTTTGCCCCTCCCCATATTGTACCCATCGTGGAAGTAGTACAAGGGCCGGATACGACGAATGAGACCATTGAACTGACCTGCTCCCTTTTAGAGGGTGTGGGCAGAATCCCTATAAGGATGAAAAAATTTGTTCCCGGATTTGTTATCAACCGGCTTTATCGTGCCCTGGGAAGGGAGATCTTTTTCCTGCTCGATAATGGATATATCACTGCGGATCAACTTGATCTTGCCGGGAAGCTCGCCCTGGGTGCGAGGATGATGATTCTTGGGCTTGTTCAACGCTATGATTTCACCGGATTGGACATAAGCGCCAGGAACCTTGAAAACCCTGACTTTTTTGATCCCCCCATAGATAATCGACCCAAAAGCCTGTTCGACTTGGTGCAAAAAGGTCATCTGGGTGTAAAAACCGGGAAGGGTTTTTTCGACTACAGCGATAAAAAATTGGAAGAGATACTAAAAAAGAGGGATAGTGACCTCTTGAAGATCTATAAAAACATAGCCTTTTCCAACGAAGGAGGGGTAATTGAATTTTAAATGATGGGAAGGAGGGAGATCTTGTAGTGATCAAATTGCCTGAAGACAAGGTTATCATTACTGTCGCGCAGACAGGCGCGATCGTCAATAAAAAGATGAACCCGAACGTACCTGAGCAGCCGGATGAAATCACTGCCTCTGCCTATGATTGTTACAATGAAGGGGCTGCCATTGTACATGTCCATGCACGGGATGATAAGGGTCAAAATACCTCAAATCCTGAGATTTTTAAAACCATCCGCGATGGTATACGGGAAAAATGTAATCTGATCATCCAGTACAGTACGGGTGGGGGTCCTGAACTTACCCAGGAACAACGCATCGAGTGTATCAAGGCAACCCCTGAAATGGCCTCCCTAAACATGGGGAGCTTGATGCGAATCTCCGGTCAATACGCTGGTATACCTTGGTCAAATATGCCCCATGAGATCGAGATGTATGTTTCAAGGATGCGGGAAGCCGGTGTAAAGCCCGAGTTGGAAGTCTATAATCTAGCCATGTTCAGGGATGTGAATGCCGTTATAGCGAAAGGGCTTGTTGATAAACCCTATTATATTAATCTAGTCTTAGGGATGAGATACCAGGGTGCTTGCGAGGCAAGACCAAAGATTCTTTCCACCCTGCATGACTGCCTTCCGGAAGACTCGCTCTTCAACTGTACCGCGGTAGGTCCAGCCCAGCTCCCTATAACGACTATGGCTATGATCATGGGTGGTTGCGTGAGGGTCGGACTGGAGGACAATATTTTTTATAAGAAGGGAGAGCCGGCTACAAACACCCAATTAGTAGCTAGAACCGTTCGAATCGCGAGAGAACTTGGGAAGGAACCGGCCACACCGGATGAGGCCAGGGAAATTTTAGGGCTCAAACCTTTGCAGGGATAATTCTGGTGCGGGTCAATGTGATTTGAGAGATTCTAAAATCAAAAAAACAGGGGATTGAATCATGGAAGACATTTTCAGATTGGATGGAAAAATCGCCGTTGTTTTAGGAGGGGCCGGAGGCCTTGGTGAGGTCATAGCTTTGGGCTTGAGCCGATACGGTGCAGGGCTGGTCGTTGCGAGCCGGAATATGGAAGCCCTTGAAAAAGTCGCTGACGAAATCAAATCAGAGACAGGCGGGGAAGTTCTGGCCATGCAGGTTGACGTTAGTGATGAGGAAAGCATGACCAGGCTGGTGGAGAACGTTCTTTCCGAATTCGATACCGTTGACATACTCGTAAATGCCATGGGCCTGAACCTAAAAAGGGACGCCCTTGATTATCCCATGGAAGATTGGGACACAATATTTTCAATCAACGTTAAGGGAACCATGATAGCCTGCAAGCATTTCGGTAAAGTTATGAAGGAAAAGAAGGGGGGTAAAATCATCAACCTCTCTTCTGTGAGGGAAGTGAGGGGGTATACCGGCGGGAACGCGGCCTATTGCGCCACAAAAGGTGCTGTGGGAATGATAACTAAGACCCTTGCTCTGGAGCTGGCGCCACATGATATTTATGTCAATGCCATTGGACCATCATTGATTATCACTAAGGGTACTATCCATATCCAGCAGAATCCGGAACTTGCAAAAAAATATTCGTCATTGATTCCCCTCGGAAGACTTGGCGTACCCAAGGATCTGGTTGGGGCTGCGGTTTTTCTCGCATCGGAGGCGTCAGATTTTATCACGGGTCAAACCATATTCGTCGACGGCGGACTGACTGCAAGCTAAAGAAACACTGCACAAGCAAACCCGCAGATTGACGCCGAGATTGTGAAAAAGGGCCATTTCTGGATGGAAAATAGTTAAGGCCGGGGCGTGTGAAGGAGATGAAAACATGGAAAACGTTGTTATTGTGAGCGGAGCAAGGACGCCGATCGGGTCCTACGGAGGGACACTCCGCGACCTGCATCCGGCCAAGTTTACGGGCATTGTCCTGGATGAGGTAGTTAAGCGGGCCCGGATCGAACCTGGGCGAGTTGATGATGTCATTATGGGACAAGCCTATCAGAATGGTGAGTGCGCCAATGGGGCCCGCATGGCATTGCTTGAAGCGGGATGGCCCGATACTGTCCCGGGAGTTACACTGGATCGCCGCTGCTGTTCGGGTCTTGACGCTATTTTTTGGGGTGTGATGAAAATACAAACCGGCAACGCCGATATCATCGTTGCCGGCGGGATGGACAGCATGAGTCAGGCTGAACTTTACGTTCCGGGGGACATCAAGTGGGGCCTCGGCGGCGGAATGGATAAAAAATGGGGATTCATGCCAAAAGGACACGGTGCCTTATCCATGTGGGGCATTCCGTTTTTTGACCGGATCCAGCGAGCTAGGGTCATGTCTCAGCCCATTGATCGCTACGGCGAGCTGAACTCCATGATGGCGTGGGCGGAAACGGCCGCGAAAAATGAAAAAGTGACACGCCTGGAAGCGGACGAATGGGCTTTTCGCAGTCATCAAAGAGCGATTGCCGCTATGGATAAGGGATTCTTTGGAGAAGAGATAGTGCCGGTACCGGTTCCCCAGCGGAAGGGGGATCCGATCTTGTTTGAAAAGGATGAAACTCCCAGGCGGGATACAACTATGGAAAAGCTCGCGAAGCTTCGCCCGGTGCACCCTGACGGTGTTTGTACGGCTGGGAATTCTTCCAGCGAAAACGATGGCTCGGCAGCCGTGGTACTGATGAGCGAGACACGTGCCAAAGCTTTGGGAATAGAGCCGATGGCAATATTCCGCTCCTGCGCTGTTGCAGGTACAGATCCAACCCTTACATACCCCGCGGTACCCGCGTCTGTGAATAAGGCGCTCGAAAAGGCAAGTATTACCATAGATCAGGTAGACCTGATTGAGATCCAGGAGGCTTTTGCCGTTCAGACTTTAGCGGATGCAAGGTTGATGGGAATTCCCCCGAATGATTTTGATAGCAAGATCAATGTCAACGGATCAGGTGTTTCTTTGGGGCATCCAATCGCCGCAACCGGGGCCATGAGACTGATCACCCTGCTATATGAGATGAGAAGGCGGGGCTCAAAATTCGGATTGGAAACCATCTGCGGGGGCGGAGGACAGGGGATCTGTGCTGTCATGGAATCCTGGAAATAATTAAATGGTTATAGGATTTTTTTATTTTTCCCCTATTAGATCCGCATATTTTTTTCTCAATTTGGGCTTTTCTATCTTGCCGGTAGGATTGCGCGGCACTTTGTCGAAAAAAATCAGCCGCGGCCAGGTGTATTTGGGCAATCGCGGTTCATAAAATTCCTTCATCTCCGGTTCGGTTATCGTTTGACCCGGTTTTGGCTCGATGATTGCGATAGCTATCTCACCCAATCTTGCGTCCGGTACTCCAATCACGGCCGCATCATGAACTTTTGGTTGAGCATGCAGAAGGTCTTCAATTTCTACCGGGTAAATATTTTCGCCTCCGCTGATAACGACATCTTTTTTTCTATCTACGAAATAGAGAAAACTCTCATCGTCCATTTTGACCATATCACCGGTATGCAACCAACCATTTCTGAGGGTTTCGGCTGTTTTTTCCGGGTTTTTGTAATATTCTTTCATCACGTTGTTGCCTCTGAGGATGAGCTCCCCGACCACTCCCGACGGCGCATCTTCATCGTTGTCATCAACCACCCGGGCGTCCAGGTTAAGATTGGGCCTGCCGATGGATCCAAGTTTGCGCATGTTATCTAATCCCATATGGATACAGGGACCGGTACATTCAGTAAGCCCGTAGTGGGTTTCATACTGAACCTTGTTAAAATACCCTTTCCAATGC
>DAOVAK010000080.1 GCA_030671095.1 Deltaproteobacteria bacterium
ATAAAACTCGGGAAGGTAAACAAGGACGAAAAGGTTGTGCTAATTGTTTCCGGATTCGGTTTTAAGGATCCGGGTGATGCCGATAAGCTCATCGACAAGCCGGTAACTGTTGATATCAAGGACTTAGAGTCTGTGATCGCAGGGAGTTAAAATGAGTTGCTGCTTCTGGCAACTCAGAAACAGGGCATTATGAAGCAGTAGCAAGCGAGTTCTGACAGAATTAAGAAATAGGCTTGAGGTGGTAGAATGCCGACACAAGGCAGTAGCAACCGAGTTCTGACAGGGACTCATTTCATGCTGGGCAACCATGCTGTGGTTGAGGGGGCATTGGCAGCCGGCTGCAATTTTTTTGCCGGCTATCCTATAACTCCAGCCAACGAGATTTCAGAACGCATGGCGGAGCGGATGCCTCAGGTGGGGGGGAAGTTTCTCCAGGCAGAGGATGAACTCTGTTCGGTCTATGCCCTGACAGGGGCCGCCCTAGCCGGCGCCAAGGCCATGACCGCCACTGCCAGCGCCGGATTTAACTACATGCAGGAAGGAATCGGTTATGCGGTGGCCGCCGAGATCCCCCTCGTGATTGTTGATGTGCAGCGCTGTCGGGGCGAGAACTTCGCCACGCAGGCTGACGTGATGCAGATGCGATGGGGGGCGAGTGGAGATCATGAGCTCATCGTCTTGGCCCCTTCATCAGTTCAGGAATTATTCGACCATACCATTCGCGCCTTTAATTTGGCGGAGAAGTATCGTACTCCTGTGTTGGTCATGTCCGAGACCACCATAGCCCTGATGCGAGAGAAGCTCATCATTCCCGAACCAGGTGCCATCGAGATCGCAAACCGTAAAAAGCCCGATGTGCCTCCAGAAGAGTTTGTTCCTTTCAAGGCTGGTCCAGATGGGGTGCCGCCACTACCAGACTTTGGTGAGGGATACCGCATCCTGCACTCGCTCAACCCCCATGATGAGCGTGGAGGCATTGCCTGGGACCCGGATGTGTTTGAGGCCTTATACGATCGGATCGCCGGTAAGATTACGGCGAATTACGGCGATATTGTCCAGACAGAGGGTTTTTTCCTCGATGATGCGGAGATCATTTTAATCGCCTATGGCAGCGAAACGAGGCCATCCCTGGATGCAGTTCGGCGCGCCCGGGCCAATGGCATCAGGACCGGTCTGCTCAAACTGATCACTGTTTGGCCTGTTGCGGAAAAGGAGATCAGAGCCGTAGCAGAGCAGGCTGATACTATTCTGGCCGTTGAGATGAATATGGGAAAGTACGCCCGAGAGATCGAACGTGTAGCTTGCAGGTACTCAGAAGTGACTCGAGTCACCAAAAATCGTGGTTTAATGCATACGACCGCTGACATCTACCGAGCAATAGAGGAGACGGCAAATTGAAAGAGAACCCCTTACTGAAATACTTGCGCAAGGGAGCCCTACCCCATTTTTTCTGTCCAGGGTGTGGGGCAGCTCAGGTCTTGAACTATTTCGTGCGGGCAGCCGATGAGATCAAGCTGGACTTTGACAAGCTCGTGGCCATAGGTGGTGTTGGCTGTGCGGCGAGGATTCCGGTCTATCTGGACGCAGAGGTGTTGCATGGCGTCCATGGCCGAACCCTTCCCTGGGCCACCGGCATCAAGCTGCACAATCCTGAGCTCAAGGTGGTGATTTTTTCCGGAGATGGAGATGCCGCAGCCATTGGCGGTAATCATCTGATTCAGGCCGCCCGTCGGAACCTTGATGTGACCATGATTGTGGTTAATAACCTCAATTTTGGCATGACAGGTGGACAAGTGGCACCGACGACGCCCAGGGGTCTCATAACCACCACCACGCCTTACGGTAACCTTGAAAAGCCTTTTGACATATGCAAACTGGCCATGACGGCTGGCGCCACCTTTGTGAGCCGCTGGAACACCGCCAAGCCGATCCGGGCCATAAAGGCCATCAAGAAGGCCTTACAACATCAAGGTTTTTCCCTGGTGGAAATGGTCTGTCAATGTCCGACCTATTTCGGACGGAAGGCACTCTCCTCCGGTGATCCTGTTAAAGGACTGGAATGGATAAAGGAGTATTCTCTCACCGCTAAGGAAGCCAGCAAGCTTCCAGAGGAGGAGGTTTTAAAGCGGTTTGTCCTGGGGGATTTCACTGAAAAGCGAGAACCGGTCTTTGAGGGGAGCTCAGTTTATCACCAACAGGGAGGTGAATGATGGGTGATGGCCGCATCAGCATGCAGTTTTGTGGATTTGGCGGGCAGGGGATTATTCTTTCAGCGGTGATCTTTGGCACCACAGCGGTGACAAAGGCCGGAATGAATGCGGTCCAGACGCAATCTTACGGTTCTGAGGCGCGCGGGGGAGAGTGCCAGGCAGAGGTGATTGTCTCTAAGGAAACGATCGGCTCACCCTTGGCAGACCAAATGGATATCCTCGTTTCCATGTCCCAGTCTGCGCTTGGTAAATACCTGCCGCATCTGAGGTCAGGGGGCACTTTGATTTTTGATCCGGAGTTTGCTGAGCGACCAGATCGTACAGCCATCACAGCCATCGAAGTTCCTGCAACCCAGATGGCAGGAGAGATCGGAGTAAAGCTGGCTGCTAACATGGTGATGTTGGGTTTTCTGCAGCAAGCCACCGGGCTGTTCACGGAAAAAAACTTACTTGAAACCATTCGTGAGAATGTCCCAAAGCGGTTTATCGATGTTAACCTGGAGGCGGCAAGACGTGGAATGCAACTGGCGAAAGATGGCAAGGTAGCCGTGGAGGTTTAAGCAATGCGGCTTCTGGAGTTTCAGGCCAAGAGGTTACTCGCAGAAAAAGGGATCTCTGTTCCGAAGGGTGTGCTCATCACCTCACCTGAGGACCTCGAAAAGGTATCGTTTCCCACAGTTTTAAAGGCTCAGGTTCCGGTAGGTGGACGGGGCAAGGCAGGTGCCATAAAAAGGCTAGAGCAGGCGCAGGAAGCTTTGCCAGTTTTAGATGAAATGCTCGCCTCCACGGTCAAGGGATACCCTGTTCAGGCCCTCATGGCTGAAGAGCCTGTTGAGGTGTGCACAGAACTGTATGTTGCATATCTCATCGACAAGCAGGTCAACATGCCATTGTTGATGGCCAGTTCTGCAGGTGGGATTGATATCGAGGAGGTAGCGAGGAGAACACCCGAACGGATCATCAAGAAGTACATTGATCCAGCAGTGGGGGTTCAGGACTATGCGATCCGCTCCCTGGCCAAGACCTTGGAGATCAAAGATGTTCGGGCCTTTGCAGACCTTATCCTGAAGATATGCACCATCTTTCAGGAGAAGGATGCCACCATGATTGAGATTAATCCCCTGGCCCTAACCCCGAATGGACAAGTGGCCCTGGATGCCAAGATCCTTTTGGATGACAAGGCTGCATACCGGCACCAGGAGCTCTTTGATGAGCTTGAGGCAGAGCAGAAACAGCTGGACAGACGGACCAAGAGCAGGGCGGAGGAACTGTCTGAAAAGAGGCAGATCAACTATGTGCCCCTGGGGGGGAATATTGGGGTGATTGCCGACGGTGCCGGGACCGGCATGCTCACGTTGGACATGATCCATGATGCCGGAGGCAAGCCCGCGAACTTTTGTGAGATGGGAGGCATGGCCAATGCTGAGATCATGCAACGCACCATGGAGGTTGTTCTCACCGATGACCACGTCAAGGTGCTCATCATAGGCCTGATCGGTGGGCTCACACGCATGGATGAGATGGCCGATGGCATTGTTCAGTATCTGAAAGGCAATGACCAATCTGTCCCTATTGTGATCCGCATGTGCGGTACCAAATCTGAGGTTGGCATACCCATGCTCCGCGAGGCGGGAGTGGACACCTATGAGGATCTGGCCGCGGCAGTGCAAACTGCGGTGGAGCAAGCCAGGAAGCTGTGAGATGGCCATTCTTATCGACGAGAATACGTGTGTGTTGGTACAAGGGATTACCGGGAATGTGGGCTCCTTCCAGGCGCAGATCATGCGAGACTACGGGACCAAGATTGTGGCAGGGGTGACCCCAGGAAAGGGAGGCACCGAGGTACACGGCATCCCTATCTATGACCTCGTTGAGGAGGCACTTGATGAACAGCACGTGGATGCGGCCATTAGCTTTGTACCGGCTCGGTTTGCCAGAGATGCGGCCATCGAAGTTTTGAGCAGTGGCATTCGGTTCCTGGTACTGACCGCAGAAGGTATCCCTGACCATGACGTTTTGATTGTGCTCCGGTATGCCGCCATCAAAGGGGCAACCGTGCTGGGGCCAGACACGCCTGGTTTGATTTCACCAGGCAAGTGTAAGCTCGGTGTACACCCGCATACCATGTTCATGGGAGGTCCGGTCGGAATAGTCTCTAAAAGTGGTTCGCTTTCCTACGAGGTTGGGAGAGTGCTTACAAAGAATGGTATTGGGCAATCAACGGTTGTTGGAATTGGTGGCGGACCCATCTGGGGCCTGTCGCAAGAGGCTGTCTTGCAGATGTTCGAAGAAGATCCGGAGACGGAGGTCATTGTCCTGTTAGGTGAGGTAGGAGGAAGACAGGAGCACGATGCGGCAAGCTTTATCAGCCAGTACATGAACAAGCCGGTCATTGCTCTCATCGTGGGGCGCACGGCGCCAGAGGGAGCCCAGATGGGGCACGCAGGCGCCATTATTGAAGGGGAAAAAGGGACTGCAGCGAGTAAAATCACGTCATTGGAGAAGGTGGGTGCGATTATTGCCAAAAGCTCTCTGGATATACCTGAGTTGATCAAGAAGAAGAGGATCTAGCCAAAGATGGCATTATATATCGATGAAAAGTTGTGCAAGGGTTGTGGGTTGTGTGTATATTACTGCCCAAAAGGTGTCTTAGAGATGTCTGATAGGCGCAACGAGAAGGGATACAATGTGGTTGAAGTGGCTAACCCGGAGAAATGCAACTCTTGCAAGCTATGCGAGATCAGTTGCCCGGATTTTGTGATCTACGTGGTCAAAGAGGCAGCATCAAGGGGCTAGCCTTGGAGTGACATCAGTAACTTAGGGGCTGCATTTTAAAGGTAGGCAATGAAGGAAAGAGCCATAGGTATTTTTGACTCAGGGCTGGGGGGCTTAGCAGTTGCAAGGGAGGTCTTAAGGGAAATGCCCCAAGAGGATATAATTTACTTTGCGGACTTTGCACATCTTCCGTACGGGCCAAGACCGAGTGGAGAAGTTAAAAAATTTGGTTCATCTCCAAATTAGTTGGCAACTAAGGGGTACTTTCTCAGGTCTGCAAAGGATAATGGACATCCGGTATCTCCAATGGATATTCTGTTTGTAGCAAACAAAAGAAACCATCCAAAGGAGGCCCGCGATGACAGTTTTGTTTTATCGAACTGATCTCTCATTGAGGTTCTTAGATTATTTTCTGTGGGCATAATGAACCCAAGTGCAGGGCCAACGGAGAGGAAAGTGCCAGAGATTTCTGTGCTCTGATTGAATGAATTGGTTGAATCTGAAAATTTGTCCAGAGGCTACAACAAGGTTGGGGGTATCGACAAGAGATGCGGCCAGATCGAATAAGGTGGCACGTTGTTTTACGTTTTTATAGATCAGAACACTGAAGCGCCAGTTTTAAGAGGGCTAGCCTTTTTTCTATTTTTGAGTTAACGATCACTGAGGGGACTTCACCCATTCTTAAGAGCAGTTGATGCTTTCTGGGGGGAATTGGCGCAAAGACGGCCTAAGGGGAGAAAATACACCTGTTCAGGGTTCTACACGATGCGAAGGGGCAAAGGAGGCGTGTCCACTTTTGCTAATAGATACTGTCAAACTGAAAGAGAGCTGGAGAAGATTGCGAGAGGAGATGAAAGACAATTGGGCACAATCTCTCAGAACAATGGAATGAAGCCAGAAAATGCCATGAGCACAAATTTACAAAGTAAATCGATGTGTGGAAAGTTTTATCAGTGAAGAGCATCGTCTTGGAAACCTAATTCCAATACCCGAGCAAGAGGACTGGGCCCGAGGAAATTCTACCCACGTCGCCTCTCGAATCACCATAACAGATGCATCCCCATACGGAGATCGAGGTCGTCTTTTGCACGTCAGCAAAGTTCTCAAGGAGGCTAACTGCTGTTTGATTGTTATGTACTGCATGGGCTTCACCCGGGGGTTAACGAGAGAAGTTAGATCGGTGACTGGGAAGCCCGTGATTCTTCCCAGCTCCATTGTGGCTCGTACACTTGGCGAACTGTTAGAGTAACGTATCATAGAGGTATGGGAGTTTAGAAATGAAAGAAAAAACTATCGGTATCCTCGGCGGCATGGGACCGGAGGCGACCCTTGATTTCTTTGGAAAAATTATCCAGAATACACCAGCCACCAGTGACCAAGAGCACCTCAGGGTGATCATCGACAACAATCCGAAAATACCTGACCGTACGGAGGCCATTTTGGGAAAGGGAGAAAGCCCCGTCCCCGTTATGGTTCAAGGTGGTCTGTCTTTGGCAAAAGCAGGCGCTGATTTCATTGTTATTCCTTGTATTTCAGCCCACTTTTTTCTTGATGAGTTACGCTGTAACCTGAGCCTACCCATCATCTCTGCTTTCGATGAAGTGGCTGTTTTGATTACCCGGAATCACCCAGATATCAAAGCAGTAGGCCTTTTAGCTACAAAAGGCACCATTCAGGGTGGTCGGTTCCAGGAAACACTCATTGAGAGTGGCATCAAGACACTGGCGCCCGAACCTGAGGAACAAGAGCGGGTTATGTCCGCTATTTACAAAATAAAGAATTTCTCGGCACATAAAGTTCGCAAGGAAACCAAAGGAATTTTGGCCGATATTGCGTGCAGCCTGATCGCACGAGGATCGCAGGGCATCATTGCCGGTTGCACAGAGATTCCCTTGGTCCTCGAACCGGAGGATGTGATAGTTCCCTTACTTGATCCCCTCCTAATCCTAGCCAAAGCTGCTGTCAGAGAAGCACAACAAGTGACGTCCATTGACCCTTAAGGTCAAACCTTAGTGCCGAAACCCCAGTGGCGAAATCAAATTGAGACAGAGGGCAAAAACAGAGGGATCAGTTTGTTCACTAACACTTATGAGAAAGGTGACATGAACAGTAAACCAGCAGACATAGCGATAAAGGGAGGGATTCTGGTAAATAGCAAGGGGATGACCCGGGCTGATGTCTTTGTGAAAGATGGCCTCATAGAGGGCATAGAGCTCGGCGAGAGTGAAAGGCCTGCGTCGAGATTCATTGACGCTAATGGAACATTCGTACTTCCAGGGGTTATCGATGCGCACCTTTTGTGCCCGATGCCACCGAATCGTCATCGAGGATCTGGAGCTTTTTGAGCCGTATGTGCGGGTCACCGTGCGCCTGGCTCGGTACATCCACGATCTGTGCAAGTTCATGACCGTTGGAGAGGTGGCCGAACACCTGGACCTGGATTGGAAAACCGTCAAGGATATCGGCAAGCTCTTTCTGGAGAAGGAGTATGGGCAAACGGACTATGAAGGGCTCAGGATCTTGGCTATCGATGAAATCTCCCTCCGCAAAGGGCACAGGTACCTGACCATGGTACTCGACTATGAGAGCGGCAGAGTAGTGTGGATTGGGAAGCACCGAAGCGCCAAAACGCTCTGCTCCTTTTTCAACCGCATGACCTCCAGGCAAAGAAAGGCTCTTGAGGCCATCGTCATGGATATGTGGGACCCCTCTATCAAAGCCGTACGAAAGAAGATCCCCCATGTGAAAATCGTCTTCGCTCTGTTTCATGTGGTTGCCCAATTCAACCGCCTCATCGATAACGTGCGCAATAGTGAATATCGTAAGGCTTCCACACAAGACAAGGAGGTGTTCAAAGGAGCCAAGTACCTCCAGAGCGCCAGCACCTCAAACAACTCCTGAAGCTCAACGAGGTGATCACCACCGTGCTGATCCTAAGAGACAAGCTCAAGCACATCTGGTCCAACCGATCCAGGACGTGGGCGAACAAAAGGATCGATGAGTGGTGTGCCTTGGCTCACAGCCCAAAAATCGAGAGCTGACCAAGTTTGCCGACATGCTCGAAGGATACAGCTTTGGGATTCTCAACCACTGCGATTATCCCATCCATACCGGCAAACTGGAAGGCGTCAACAACAAGATCAAAGTCATCAAACGAAGGACTTATGGCTTCCATGATTTACGATACTTCTCGCTCAAAATCATACAGGCATTCGCCAACTAATTTGGAGATGAACCTAAAAAAACTACCTGATTTCTCATGCAAATACCACCGATTTAATATCAAGGTAAACCCCCTTCTAACCAACTATCATCAAACCAGGACTCTATCTCCGTGACTTTTAGGCTTTGAAATAACAACAAAAATTAAGTCAATATTCGAGTTGTTAGTCAGCTTATGAGGAAATTTCGGCGGCACCTCAATTCCTTCATGTTCCCTCAAACGGTGCGTTTTGGTACCTATTTCAATGGTAGCTTGACCTGATAAAATAAAAAAGAATTGCCAGGCTTTTTTATGGTAATGCTTCACCTCTGAAGCACCTGGTGGAACCCTTTCCTGGATAATACTCAATTCATCAGATTTAACCAGATGCCATCCATCACAGTTAGCTCCCCAAGCATAATGCTCTGCATTGTTTTTGTTTATTTTTTCAAGATCATACATCATTGTTCTTCTCAAATCTAAATGATTGAGCCGCCGCGAACCCAATAGGCTTTGCCGCTCAACAGTGATAGAATCTCCTTCCCGACCTACCTCTTGGGGACCTCCTCAAGCCTTCGGCTGTGCCTGAGGTTGCTTACTCTTGAGAAAAAACAGGCAGATA
>DAOVAK010000130.1 GCA_030671095.1 Deltaproteobacteria bacterium
GGCGGCCGACATTTCACCACATTACATATATACACTTCTTCTCTGGAAACGCCCATAGCATCGACGATTTTAGTCAAAAGTCTGCCTGCCTCACCCACAAAAGGTAGTCCCGCCTGGTCCTCTTCCCTTCCGGGCCCTTCACCCACAAAGACCAGTCGCGCTTGAGGAGGGCCTTCGCCAAAAACCAAATTCGTCCTGCCGTAACCCAGTTTACACCTCTTGCAATCCCCGACGTATTTTCTCAAATCCTCGAGAGAGGCGAAACCTGATGTCCTGGTGTTGAGATAATCGAGGGTTGAGGCTGAGAGCGCTGGAGCCTCCAGACCCATCTGCATATTAGCCACCACGAGCTTTTTCAGGTGGGTCACAATCTCTCTAAATTCCTCTACCGGTTTGAAGACCTGCTCTCCCATAATTCCTTGATTCTTTCCAGGAGTTGATCGGCCACTTCCTCTTTTGCCATGAGAGGGAACTCCTCCATTTCACCGTCACGATAAATGACCTTGACCAGATTGGTGTCCGATTCAAACCCGGCATCTTCTCTGCTCACATCGTTGGCCACAATCATATCCAGATTTTTCTGGCGCAATTTCTCTGTCGCATTGGCCAAAAGGTCTTCTGTCTCTGCGGAAAATCCCACCAGAATACAGCGGGAATTACCCCGCTTGTTTCCCAGTTCTGCCAGGATATCAGGATTTCGCACCAGTTCAATGGATTGGATCTCCTTCTGCTTCTTAATTTTCTGTACGGCCTTCTCACGGGGTCTATAATCTGAGACGGCCGCTGCCTTGATAATCACGTCATACTGCTCGCTGCCATCAAGGACCGCCCTTTTCATCTCCTCCGTCGTCTTGACCCCGCAGAAGGTCACATCAGCAGGAGGTTTCAGATCCGTAGGACCGCTTACCAGCTTCACGTCAGCGCCTCTGCGTCTTGCTGCACCTGCCAAAGCATAGCCCATCTTGCCACTGGACCTGTTTGTGATATACCTCACCGGATCTATAGGCTCCACAGTGGGGCCCGCCGTGACAAGAATTCTCAAGCCTGAAAGATCCTGCTCAGAAAGCAAGATCCTTGCGTGTTCCAGCATGTCAACCGGCTCTGGGAGACGACCAGGCCCTTCTGTCCCACAGGCCAGTTCCCCCTCCGAAGGTTCCATAAGGAAATAGCCCCTTTCCTTTAGCTCTCTGATGTTCTTCTGGACTGCGGGATTCAAGAACATCTGCGTGTTCATGGAAGGGCAAACGAGGATCTTGGCTGTGGCGGCGAGTATCATGGTGGAAAGAAAGTCGTCGCCGATCCCATTGGCCATCTTTGAGATAAAATTGGCCGTTGCGGGGGCAATAAGGATCAAATCCGCATCCTGCCCCCAGTTGATGTGGTCCATGGGAGCGGAGTCAGGGTTCCACATATCCCAAACTACTCTGTTCCCTGAAAGGGCTTCAAACGTCAGGGGAGTAACGAACCTTGTGGCATTGACGGTCATGGCCACTTTGGTATGGGCCCCTGCTTTTACAAGGAGCCGGACCAGTTCTGCTGCCTTGTAAGCGGCAATTCCACCGGTTACACCCACTATGACTTTCTTGCCTTCCATACGCTCAAATCTGGGGTCCTCACCCCAATTATTGCCTTCGCCTCGTCCTCGCCAATGGGTCATTAGGTCTCGGCGCAGTGTGGTAATGGAGTGATGCTTTTAATATAAGTAGTCTTTTCCGCTTTTACTACCCAATGCTCCACTACTCTCTCCGAGGCGTAGGCTCTCCCCTCTCTCCGAGCTGTAGGCTCTACGAGCCGGAGGCCATTACTCCATCTTAGAATGTCATGGACTTGATTCTTTCAATGGCTTCTTCAAGTCGATCCCGTTTCTGGGTCAGAGCAATTCGGAAATATCCTTCTCCAGGTTCTCCAAAGCCGTTACCAGGGGTCACCACCACGCCCTTCTCCAGCAACTGGGTCGTCAATTGAGCCGATGTGTACCCTTGAGGAACCCTGATCCAAAGGTAGAAAGTAGCCTTGGGAGACCCCAGGTCAAAACCAGCCTCACTCAAACCCTTAACCATCAGGTCTCTTCGGCGAGTATACACCTCCACCATCTCCTGGACACAAGACTGGTCATCACGTAGGGCTTTGATGCCTGCGATTTGGACAGCCTGAAAGACACCGGAGTCGATATTGCTCTTGATGGCACCAAGCCCATCCACCATTGCCCTGTTTCCGACTGCAAACCCGATCCGCCATCCCGTCATATTATAGGTTTTGGAGAGTGAGTGAAACTCCAGGGCCACCTCCTTTGCGCCATCCGCTTCCATAAAGCTGGGTGGCCGGTAGCCATCGTAGGCCATCTCAGTGTATGCTGCATCATGGCATACCAATATTTCGTTTTTGTTTGCGAATTCCACTACTTTATTGAAAAAATCAAGGTCGGCCACTGCGGCCGTGGGGTTATTAGGGTAGTTGATAAATATCAACTTGGCTCGCGCTGCTACCTCGGAGGGAATAGAACTTAGATCCGGCAAAAAATTATTCTCGCTCACCAACGGCATAAAATAAGATTCACCGCCTGCAAACATGGTGGCAATGTGGTAAACAGGGTAGGCCGGGGACGGCACAAGGGCCACATCTCCAGGGTTGATATAGGCGAGTGGAAGGTGTGCGATGCCCTCCTTACTGCCTATCAGTGAAACCACTTCACTTTCTGGGTCCAGATCAACGCCAAACCTCCGTTCATACCATTCTGCGACCGCGTACTTAAAATCGTGCATTCCCGAGTAGGAAGGGTACTGATGATTACCCGGGTCTTCAACCGCACGCTTCATGGCTTCGATAATATGATTCGGCGTTGGGAGATCCGGGTCACCCACACCAAGGTCAATGATATCCACGCCACGGGCCCTGACCTCCGCTTTCTTCCTGTCTATCTCCTTGAACAGATAAGGAGGGAGTTTCCGCAACCTCTCTGCTTTTTCAAAATTACCCATGTTAGCTTTTTTGTTACTTCAACCCAAGCACATCCTGCATATCATACAAACCCGCGGGTTGATTCACCACCCAAGTAGCTGCCCTCAAAGCACCCCTTGCAAAATTATCCCGGTTGTGGGCCCGATGGATTAACTCCAGTCTTTCACCGATACCCCCAAACATCACCGTATGCTCACCAGTGATATCCCCGGCTCGCCAGGTCTGGATGCCTATCTCTTCGTCACTGCGCTGGCCTATCATGCCTTTTCTCTCATATACCGCCACCTTTTCCAGATCCCGTCCTACAGAGTCCGCCAGTATCTGAGCGAGACGCACAGCTGTTCCACTTGGTGCATCCTTTTTCAGCCTATGATGTGCCTCCAGGATCTCCATGTCATAATCCTCGCCAAGGATCTTGGCCATCTCTGAGGCAATGCGGAACATGACATTGACCCCCACACTCATATTGGGTGCCATGACGCACCGGGTGGTCTTGGCCAGGTTTTCCAATTCTTTCAGGTTGTCTCCGGTTATCCCCGTGGTACCGATGACCATGGCAAGTCCGTGGGTCGAGGCCATCCTTATGTTTTCTAGGGTGGCCTCCGGCGCAGTGAAATCAATGAGAACCTCACCCAGATCAATGCCCTCTTTCAGGGAGCCTGCAACCTTAATACCCATATCCCCGAGGCCCACGACCTGTCCCACATCCTGATTCACACCTGGATGGTCCGGGTGCTCAAAGGCTGCCACCAGGGTGACATCTTGACTCTGATGGATCATATGGATGATCCGTCCACCCATACGTCCCCCAGCACCGGCAACGATAGCTTTAACCATAATACCTCCCCATCATTAGTGAAGCTCCCCGCCTTAAAGGGCGGGGCATCTTTCGTTCAACCTCAAAACGATCTCCTCCCCCGCCCGCCTCGCCTGAGCCCCGCTTTCAGCGGGACGATGGCGGGCAGGCCCTAGGCGACGAAGCAATCTCTTGCAAGCTAGCGAAAACAGTAACTTTCACGAAATGAGATTGCTTCCCCCCGACTGGATCGGGGGTCGCAATGACCTCATATGGAGGCCTTATTTATGCAAAGAACTCTTGGGACACGACACTAGTTTATATAAGACCATAATCTTTGAGTGCCTTTTTGAGCTTTTCTCCATTCGCAGGAGAGATGGGAACCAAAGGCAGTCTTAGCTCCCCATCGATCTTTCCCATAAGAGCCAATGAGGTCTTCACGGGGATGGGATTGGTCTCATAAAACATGGCCTGACACAACGGCAATAGCTTGAGGAAAAGCTCCCTTGCCCGGTTCACATTCCCCTCTTCCCAGGCCGTGACCATGTCGGCCGTATCTTTCGGAACGATATTGGCTACCACGGAGATCACTCCCGTACCCCCAATTGCCAACACCGGCAAAGTCACATTGTCATCCCCAGAGAGCAACGTGATATTGTCCCCCGCCAATTTAACGATCTCGGCCATTTGGCCCAGACTTCCCGAGGCCTCTTTGATAGCCACCACCTCGGGTAATTCGGCCAGACGAGCCACTGTCTCAGGGAGCATGTTTACACTGGTTCTCCCAGGGACGTTGTAAAGGACTTGGGGCAGAGGTACAGCGTCGGCAATGGCCTTGAAGTGCTGATAGAGACCTTCTGGGGTCGGCTTGTTATAATAGGGGGTCACCTGCAAAGTGGCATCGGCCCCCACCTTCTTTGCATGTTCTGTCAATTCGATCGCCTCACTGGTACTGTTGCCACCGGTCCCTGCAATGACGGGCACCCTTTTATTTACTGCCTCAACGGCAATATCTATGACCCTGGCATGCTCTTCCATGTTTAGGGTGGCGGATTCTCCGGTGGTTCCACTAGGGACTATCGCACTGGTGCCATTTTCGATCTGAAATTCAATCAGTTCGCGATAGGCCTCCTCATCTATTTTGCCTCCTTTAAAAGGCGTAACAATCGCCACAATGGATCCTTTAAACATAACAACCTCCCCACATAGTAGTTATTCGTTATTCGTTATTGGTTATTCGTTATTGGTTATCGGTTTTTTGTGATCGGCAGATACCCCCATCTAATCATTTCCGCTGTAAGATTACTGAGTCACTGGTTTCACTCGTCTCTTCGGTAAGTCCTTAATATTCCCCATCCTACAATGCTTCCTCATTGAGTTGGGCTTGATAAACAATTGATGTACTTCCCTCTAACCATACCTGTGTAAATGTGTCGCCCTGTTTACGAAAATGGATTTTTAACGCCTCTCCCCCCTTCGTTCTAACCTTTACGGGAGAGCTAACCATATCTCTGGCAGAGGCTATGAGCGCCGATGCAATGGCACCCGTTCCGCAGGCGAGGGTCTCATCCTCGACACCCCGTTCGTAGGTTCTGATCTCAAGCATATTCCGCCCGAGAACTTTTATGAAGTCCGCATTCGTGCCTTCTGGCGAAAACATATTATGGTAGCGAATGGACCTCCCCTGTTCGAAAACGGGATGCCTTGAAAGATTTTCCACCTGAACAACCACATGGGGCACGCCAGTATTGATAAAATCCACATTAAGCCAGCCCGCCTCACGGGACAGACCAATATCCATCTGGAGGCCCGAAGGGTCAGGCATCAACACCTTCACAATCCGTCCCATGACCTCAGCAGAAACAGGCCCTGCAAGAGTTCCAAAGGTCATCTTCGACTTGGCAATACCCTTTAGATAGGCGAAACGGGCAACGCACCGGCTCCCGTTACCGCACATTTCCACCTCCCCTCCGTCGGCGTTGAAATATCTCCAGGCAAAATCGAAACGATCCGATCTGGTCACAAAGATCAGTCCATCAGCACCCACCGATTCCCTGCGCCTGCAGGTCCTCTCCACCAAAAGCCCCATCTCCTCTTCAGGAACGCTTCCGTCTCGGTTGTCAATGAGGATGAAGTCGTTACCGCTTCCATTCATCTTCCAGAATTCAATCGTTTTCATGCCCGTGCCGTGTTTCAGTCCCTCATTCCAGGAAATCTGGAATGACTTCGCCTCTGATCAGATCCTCATAGGTCTCCCTGGCCCGTATAACATAATATTGATCGCCTTTTACCATCACTTCAGCGACCCGGGGCCGAGAGTTGTAATTTGATGCCATGCTAAAGCCGTAGGCCCCGGAACTCATAATAGCCATCAATTCCCCTGGCTCAAATGATTCGACCTCCCGGTCCCTCGCAAAGAAATCCCCTGTTTCGCATATGGGCCCCACGATATCTGCCTGGACCTTCTTACGTCCAACCATCTTCACGGGCTGAATACCGTGGAATGAGCCATATAAACTGGGCCGTATCAGATCATTCATGGCCGCATCCACGATGATGAATTCCTTTTCATGTGCCGTCTTTGTGTAAAGGACCTGTGTGACCAGTATGCCCGCATTCCCCATGATCACGCGGCCCGGCTCCAGGATCAGAATCATATCTTCCATGCCCAGCTCCTCCTTGAGGGCCGCAGCATACTCTTTCGGGTGGGGAGGCTCCTCTTTATCGTAAGTAATACCCAATCCTCCACCTAAGTCGAGATATGTAATGTCAATTCCTGCCTCACCCAGCCTTTCGATGAGCCCTTGTAACAACCTCAGAGCATCCACAAAGGGGGTTACCTGGGTGAGCTGGGAGCCTATATGGCATGAGACCCCGGAGACGGAAAGATTGCCAAGCGTGGCTGCCCGCGTGTATTCCTCAAGGGACTCGCTGATGCCGATTCCAAATTTGTTCTCTTTCAGACCCGTTGATATATAGGGATGGGTTTGCGGATCGATGTCAGGGTTCACCCTTATGGCTATGGCAGCCCTCTTTCCCAAGCTTCTTGCCACGTCATTTAACCGAGAGATCTCCTGTGAGGATTCCACATTGAACAGGAGGATACCAGACTTGAGCGCATATTCCAGGTCTTCAATGCGCTTTCCCACACCGGAATATACGATCTTCTGCGGATCAACGCCCGCGTTAAGTGCGCGGTAGAGCTCTCCTCCCGAGACAATGTCAACGCCTCCACCTTCTTGGGCAAAAAGCCTCAAGATGGCAAGACTGGAGTTGGATTTCATGGAGAAGCAAGTCAGGTGCCTGATTCCTTGAAAAGCACCGTCAAAGGCTTTAAAGTGTTGTCTTAAAGTGGCATGGGAGTACAGATAGAAAGGCGTCCCCACGTCCCTTGCTATTTCCAATACAGGGACCTCTTCGCAGTAGAGCTCATTGTTCTGGTATTGGAAATGATGCATGACCCT
>DAOVAK010000070.1 GCA_030671095.1 Deltaproteobacteria bacterium
CTTTTTAAATCTCATTGACAGATAAATAATCTCGATTTTTTCTCGCCCAAGTGGCTCCCACATGGGTCTCGCTGAACCGCCCCCGCCACCCCCGCACGGTGTGCGGGGGTTTTTGAGCGACTTCGCTCTCTCGTCTTCAAGTTTTCTCTGTGTTCTCCGCGTCTCTAACGAGCCCGCGCATAGCGGGGGCGAGTGGGTGGTTAGTTCTGACGAATATCGGGTGTCCATGAGAAAGGTGGAGCAAGGAGGGGAGTAGAATGATTTACCAACTCTTAGCCCACTTCACTATTTTCTTGCATTTTGTCTGGATTTTGTTCCTCATATTTGGGATCTTCTTCGCACTAAGATGGCCAAAGATAGCCATCCTTCATCTGGGAGGACTTCTCTTCTCTCTCGTCCTTAATTTTTTCCGCTGGTACTGCCCATTGACCTATCTGGAAAATTATCTGCGGCGGTTGTATGATGTGAAATCCGCCTATGGCGGACCCTTTACGGCCACTTATTTGGAGAGGATTGTCTATCCTGACTTACCCGAGCTTTATATCCGCGTCGGTGAGATATTCTTTGTGATCCTTTATGTGGGCTTTTACGCCTATCTTGCCAGAAAGCATCACATCCTTGCCCGGATCAGAAAAAGATAGGCGCTTATTAGAGAGAGGTCTATTTGCTTCAAAATACCTTTCGATTTTGGCTTTTGGCCTTTACGCGCGGGTATGCGTTTGTTGTCCCTGGCACGAAAACTTCTTCGGGGCGTATAATGGACACTAGAAGCACAGGATCCACTATAAACCGGGTCATTCTCCACATTGACATGGATGCCTTTTATGCGTCGGTGGAACAAAGGGACAATCCAGTGCTCAAGGGGAGGCCTGTCATTGTGGGTGGCACATCCAACAGGGGGGTCGTTTCTGCTGCAAGCTATGAAGCCAGGGAATTTGGAGTCCGTTCAGCAATGCCCATTTTCAAGGCCAAACAGCGGTGTCCGGATGGGGTTTATCTACCGGTGAGGATGAACCGTTACCAGGAAGTGTCAAGGCAGGTCATGGAGATTTTGAAACGCTTTTCTCCGTTGGTTGAGCAGGTGTCCATTGATGAAGCCTATATGGATATCTCAGGCGTAGACAAGTTGCTAGGTCTGCCAAGAGATATGGGTTTAGAGGTAAAGCGCAGCATTAGAGAAACAACATCTCTGAGCTGTTCCATAGGGATAGCCCCCAACAAATTTCTCGCCAAGGTGGCATCGGACCTGGATAAACCGGATGGCCTGACCATTATTCCCCCTGAGAAAGTTCCACAATTTATTGAAACGCTTCCCATTGAGAAGGTCCCGGGGGTAGGGAAGAAAACGGTTCAAACGCTTCACAAGATGAGGGTCCTCACGCTTGGCGATGTTCAACAGTTGTCGGAGCGTGAGCTTTTGAAAAAAACGGGTAAATTTGGAGAGAGGTTGTTCAAACTGTCCAGGGGAATCGATGAGACACCCGTTTTACCCCATATGGCGTCCAAGTCCATCAGCAGTGAGAAGACCCTCTCGGTAAATACAAATGACAAGGAGATTTTGAACAAAATGCTCTTGACACAGTCTGAAATGGTGGGAAAAAGGGCGCGCGAGAAGGGAGTACGGGGAACGACGGTCACTCTGAAGCTGAAAGGGGCTGACTTTACGCAGATAACAAGGAGCGTAACCATCGCGGAGGCCATCAATTCCACGAATACCATTTATGAACAGGGGCTGAAGCTTTTGGCTCAGGTCAAGACGTCCACAAGATTTAGACTGATAGGGATTGGCCTATCAAATCTTGTACCCGTGGAAGACATCCCAAAACAATTAAGTCTTTTTAGGAAAACGGAGCCTAATGACAGATCCTGGGAAAATGTGGAAAGGGCTATGGATACCATCAAGGAGAGATTTGGCAGCGATGCTATCAAGCGCGGTGGGTTATTAAAAGACCCGCAGACCAGGTGAGGGCCTGCGGGCCTTAAGGCTAACGAATTTGTCGATAGGTTGAAGAGGTAACAAGCTAAGGGTTTAAAGGTTAGGCTGGTCGTTAACCATCCAACGGGGCTAAGTAAACGGCCTCCCTTGATGCCGTTATTATCACCTCGTTACATCTCTTTACTCATATCCTAAATTAATCTCGAAAATGAGGTTGTAAAGGTCTGCCAAACGATTTCTTGGCGCTTTACCAAAACATGCCAGAATGCTCCGTCCTCCGCAGTAGCCTGTCGGAGCGAAGCGGAGATCCCGTTTGCGGGGCTACGGAGGATGGACCCGTTCTTCAGAGCGGGCCCTGTTGAATTTCCCAGAGGGAGCCCTATTCAACAGGGCAGGGATGAATGGCATCCTTTACCTCCGGCTGACCGAACTTGGGGGTGATGCCCCGCCCTTTAGGGCGGGGAGCTTCGCCTTGCAGGATTGTTTGTGGGAAAGTGGCTGGAATGAGATTGGGTGGGCTAGAATTTTTTCATGAAGTTCAGTGTTTCCTCGAGGGTAGGGATCCCTTTGCGTGCCCCTATTTCCATGCATTTTAGGGCAGAAACGGCAGAAGCAAAACGCATGCATTCAGCCATATTCCACCCCCTCAGGAGACCATATATATAAGCACCATGATAGACATCTCCTGCCCCTGTGGTGTCTACAGCATCAATGGGAAAGGCCTTCTGCGATGCCCTTTCCCCACCACTCCATCCAATACTCCCTTTTGGACCAAGCGTGATGACCACCTCTTTGGGCCCCCATTGACTGAGGGCTTCAAGGGCTTTATTAACAGGTTTATCGGTGGCCACCAGAGCAGAGCCAAATCGTTCCGAAGCGATCAGAACGTCCACCATGGATACCAGTTCTCGGTAGCCTTCCCTCAGGGTACCCGCATCCATAACGACCGTAAATCCCATCTCTTTTGCCTGCCTCGCCGCTTCGATGGAGGCTTCAACCATTAGGCCATCTGTGTGAAGAATGCGGGCCCCTGGGAATGAACTCAGATCCACGTCGGTTGACTTCAGGTGGGGAACGCTCCCTTGGGTCCAAAAGATGGTTCGTCTTCCATCGTCCTTATTGATAGCGATAAAGGCAAATTGAGAGGTATATCCGGGTGTTGTCTTCAAAAAGGTGTGGTCAACTTTTTCTTCTTTGAGTCCCCTTACTATTTCAAGGCCAAAAGCATCATCAGAAATGGATCCCAAAAAGGATGTTCGTATCCCCAAGCGGGATAGAGTGACGAGGGCCGTGGAGGCCGGCCCCCCACATTGCGTATGAAGATCCATCAATTCCACCTTGCCATCCTCTTCGGGAAAGGATGAGATCCTCCCCAGATAATCGATGCAGGCCTGGCCAAGGCCGATCACTTCTATGGTTTCAAGGCGTTTTGCCATATGAAAACCCAATGACCTCTATGACATGTGGTTTATTATACAAATCGAAAGCAAAGGGTAGGGGGATAGCCGTTTTTTAGAATAATCCACCAAAATTCGAATAATGTTGAAATGTATCGGCATTTGATGTTGTTCAGTCGGAGACTTGAGTAGCCAATTATGGCGTACTGTTTAAAAAGATTGTGGCAACACTTCTGGACATTACCAAAATTTGGAACCATTGAAGGCGACTAGTCATAAAACGTCACATCAATTCGTTTTTGGCTGGTCCACGCGTCAAATTTCTTTCGGAGCCATCGTTTGAACATTAACCGTGTTGCAGGAATCAAAATCATGAGTCCGGCCAGATCAGTAAGAAAGCCTGGCGTCAGAAGCACGATGCCTGCTAACAGAATCAGCAGGGCATCGAGCAATTCCTCAGCAGGCATCTCTCCCCGCTCCAGGCTCTCTCTGACCCTGAGCATGGCTTGAAAGCCTTGATAACGGGCGAGAAGGGCCCCCAAGAAAGCGGTCAAAATAACGATCACAACCGTGTTGAAGGCCCCCAAATAGGACCCGATTTTAATGAGAAGATAAATCTCAATAAATGGGATAATTGTAAATGCAAGAAAAAGCTTTAATAGCAAAGTACGAGACCTAAAATTAGGATTCCGGGTCTTTTCCCAGTTTGGTCAGCGCCTCCCTCACAGTCCTTATATTGTCATTCAGCTTCTCTATCATAGGGGATGAGGGATACTGTTCAATCAAGGCCTTGAGTATGTCATAAGAGGAAAGCAGGAGTTCCTCTTTTTTTGCTGGATCCGTGGTCTTTCGGGCCATCAAGAAATACTTGGCTGCCTTGTTTCTCTCCCGTTTTATCAGTTTTTCTGTAGCCACACGCTTCAGCTCATTCATTTCTGGAGTCATGTTTTGTGCATCTCTGAGGGTCTCAATCTTTGTTAACGCCTCCTCAAAATTTTCCTCTTCGATCAGCTTTCGAGCCAGTTTCAAGGTCTCTTTTTCGTAGGAGAGCTCGGCACTCTTTTCTTGCAGATATCTTTCTTCGGCCAGGTCCACGGTTTTCAGGGCCTGGTCAATGATTTCCAGTTCAGGTCCCTCCTCGGTTCTTATTCTATGTTTTATTAACAGGAGTTTTGCCTCGGCAAATTCATGTTTTTGTACGAGTTCATCCACGGCCTCAAGGAGTTCTTCAGTGGAATCTAGTTTGGCGAACTGTCTTAAACCGCCTGCATAAGCCGCTGCAGGAACCTTCTGACGGGAAGGCCTCCTTCGCTCTTCCATGACCATTAGCTTGGATTTTGCTAATAACTCCTCCCTTTCGTCCAGGTCATCCATCATTTTCTCATAGATCTGCAGAGCCTTTTCCCTGTTGCCCAGATCAAGCTGCCATTCGATGATACTCGCCCTGAGATGGATCAGGTCGGGCTTCCCTTCAAGTTCATGGATGATCTTCTCGCTGATGATTATGGCTTCGGTTAGCATACCCTTTCTGGCCAGGGCAACAGCGAAAAGGAGACCTATTTCCGGTGTTAGAGAATCAGGACCGAAAGTGGCTTCCAAATCAACGCAATCATTGATCACCCCTTGGTAATCCCCGGCCAGATAATCATCCACAATCTTTTTTCTTTTCTCGGAGAAAGAAGAGAGCGCTTTGGAATAGGCAGGACCTTCAAATTTCTCTCTTAAGAAATATTCTTGCTCAAGCCGGCCCAAGTTTTCAAAAAGGAGTTGAATGATCTTGCTTTCATCATATTCTGAGGATTGGTTTTGGAGATAGGACCTGATTGTTTTGTAGGTGGCCAACAAATCTGAGGCAACGGCCTTGTCTTCATGATCCATTTCTTGCTCATTCAACATGGTTGTGAGATGGGCAATTTTTTTGTCAAGTGTTTCAACGGACAGAGGAGGAGGCGGCTTGACCACAGCCTTTGGGCCCATTTCCACCTTTTTCGTTTCAGGCAGACAGCCTAGGGCAACGGCAATAAGTAATAGGGGGAGAATCGTCAATCTAAATGTCGGGCTCTTCCTCATAATCTGCTCCTGATATGGGTTCAAATACCCTCTTTAGGCCTATTATACCCTCTTTTGTGTCCACGTGAGAGCGTATTCGTACGTTGCCTTCCATTATCTTTTGATCCCCCTCCCGGGGAGGGAGTCCTGTGGTGGATGAAATCAATACGGGCCTGAGCTCATCATTATTCCTTAAGGAAACCGACTGGATATCAAAGGCAAGGTCAGCCGCCTGGATATCTTTTTTGAAGGTGTTGCTGTTGATAATTGTGTTGGCTGTTTCGATCCAAAGGGGCAACGCGCCTGAGGCGCCGTAAATGGTCACATTCTTACCCTTCATAGGACGATTGTCATCGTATCCCACATAACTTGCTATGACATATCCCTTCTGGGTATCAAGTTGACTCGGATTCTTTTGGAGTCCAGGGATAAACCCGACGAAACTGGAGTTGGTAAATCGATCAGCCGTGCCCGTCTTCCCGAAAGAAGGAATGGGGATGTCAAGTTCTTCATTGTCGATTTCAACAGAGAGGTGAATAGCATCCTTGGCCCTTTGCCCTGTTCCATTTTCTATGACCTGGTGAAGGATTTCGGAAACCAGCCCCGATACCCGGCCTGTAAGTATCCTTTTTGGTTGGGGCCTGTATTCCCATAGGGTTTCACCCTCCCGGTCCACGATCTTGGTTATGACGGGTACCAAGCCTGGCTTCAAACCATCCGAGATGGGGTAAACAAGCCCTGTCATTATCGTGTGATAGGCCAGGGCTGAATCAATAATACTTATGGAGTTTGCACCAAGAGGAAAAGAGAGGACCGGGTCAAGCCTCGTGGAAATTCCCATTTCCTTGGAGAGATGAGTCACATACATTAAGTTCACAAGTGTCCTAAAGTCTCTCACCTTAGAAAGCACCGCCAGATCGTAACGGTTTTGGCTCACCAATTTCTTATAGCTCTCTTGGAGCTGAAGTTGCAGTAGATCAACCCCTTCAGAAGGAATCAAACCGTTGATCCATACTGCTTCCACCGACAAAGGTTCGGACCTATCAAAAATCCATTCAGGTGTGACAGGAGTCAGCTCAGTAAGATCCGTTTCATTCATGGGGTCTGCGTAAATCACCCTTAAGCCGGCCTTTTCGCTTTCTGTAAAATAAAAAGAACGTAAGGTTTTCCGGAGCTCCTCTATCCAAGTTTGTTTTTCATCTTTTTTGTAAAGATCCAATAGGTCTTGGATCCTCTTAAAACACCTCTTCATCTCAAAATTCAGGGTTCGAAGCCTCTGAAAACTTAGACTGTTAATCTGACTTTCGTGGGGGTCCTTGAGATTCAGTTTTGCGGCGTCCACATTGAAATGAAGCCTGCGGACATTTTCCAGCGCATTTTCATGTCCGATAAATATGAGATCAGATTCGATCTCTTTCTTGGCTTCTTGGAAAGCCGCTTCCATCAATGCCTCCTTATTGACGACCACGCCATGCTTATCCCGTATCCTTTTTACGTAATCTTCATATGCTTCGTCCCCTTTTCTGGCCAGTCCGACCAACTCCACCACGTGACGGAATTCACTCATATTGAGGCGATCCGTAAGATGGTACAGGAGCCAGACAGTGGCCAAATTCTCTGATTTGACCCCTGCCCAAGCGATGGAGACCTTATCGGATTCAGGTTCATGATCCGGTTTTGGGAGATAGAAGGTATTTTCAAAACGAAACAGATCCCTCCTGTTTACAAGGGGGTCTAAGCTGTTCCACTTGAGCTGAAAAGCAGCCGTGTAGACCAGAGGCTTAAAAATGGACCCCAACTGCCTTTTGGCATCCACAGCGCGGTTAAAATAGCGGTCGAAAAAGCCACCCACCATCGCCTTTATCAAACCTTCCTTCAGGACAACGATTCCACCTTCCAGCTCTGGAAACTTGGAGAGCATGAGTCGTGTCTGACCATTTCCGTTCCGGGTTTCCATGACCTGCACCGCCACCAGATCCCCCACCTGGAAGTTCTTCATGAAGTCGGCGACATGGCGTCTGTCAAATGGGGCCCAGCTACCCAGCTTCCACTTCAGCCATGCCTGGCCCGTGGGTTTGAGCCCATCGTAATCAATGATGCCCCCGCCCTTGTCCCAGGCTACGATCACAGAGGGATTTTGTTTATCCCTTTTGATATGGGTAATGCGGCACAAGAAGGGAAGGTCGGTTTTTCCCCTTTTGAGGCTTTCACTGGCGGAGGCCCCGTAGTCTTCTCTCGCAGGACGGGTGCTGTAGCCTGACAATTGGACATCCAGCAGAGGCAAATGTCGTCGGATGCTCCTCAGAGCCCCTTCCTGGATCTCCCTGTTGATGGAGGTGTATATCCTAACGCCGGAGGTGGCAATGTTGTCCACGCCCTGTTCCTGAAGTATTTCCGTAAAATAACCCGATTCAAGCTGTTCACGAATATAGTCGAGAATCACATTCAATCTGTAGGTCACTTTTCCTTCTTTAAAGGGGACCTCTTCTTTTTTAGCCTCTAGATATTGCTCTTGTGTGATGAAGTTCATTTTTCGCATGGCCGCAAGAACATAGTTCTTCCGAGATTTGGCCAGTTGCCTCACCTTTTCTTTTTCTGCTTCTGTCTTTTTGGTGAAGGGGTTATATCTGAAAGGCCCTTTTACGGAGCCGGCGATGAAGGCGGATTCGGCAAGATCCAGGTCCTCTGCCTCTTTGTCAAAAAAATATTGGGCCGCAATTCTGAGACCTCTCCCAAAACCAGTCACAAAGAACTGGTTGATATACATTTCAAGAATTTCTTCCTTGCTATACTCGCTCTCGAGGAGTCTGGCCTGGATCAACTCCTTTAACTTGGACATGTATGACCTTTTCTGCCTTTTGAAAATATTTTTGGCGGTCTGCTGAGTTATAGTACTTCCGCCCTGAACGACCTTGCGGGCCTTAATATTAGCAATCATAGCCCTGGTCATCGCCTTCATATCGAAACCAGAGTGGTTGAAGTAATTTCTGTCTTCGGCCGCAATGATTGCCTTTATAAACGTCTTTGGGATATTGGCGTACTGGATGTATTTGCGATGGGTCTTTTCAAAAAATACACCGATCGGTGTTTCTCCATCATCATAATAGACAGGGCTTTCAGAAAAAATGATGCTGTCAATAACCCCTCTCTCTATTCGAGTGGAGGCGTCCCTGGATACCTGAATGTAAAGAATAAACAGGAGAAGGACCAGAAATAGGAACAGAGATCCCACGGAATAGATGAATATTTTGAGCTTTTTTCTTTTCATCGGAAATTCACCGCAGAGGCGCAAAGAGCGCAGAGGCCAGTTATTTTTTGCTTTCCGCTGATAGGGCGGAAAGCAAAAAGAACAAGCTCCGCAAGTCTGCTCCCATTTGTAGTTCGTTCCACATACTCTCAGATGATTGCTCAGTTAAGATGCAATAGTATTCCTAGCTTTAGCCCTAACATTTTGAGATAAGTCAACCCATTGATATCCGTTGTTTTCACGTAGCGCATGGAAATGAGGAAATCGCAATATTTCCCTTTCTGCCCTCCCTCCGCGGCGTAGGCCCTAAGGGCCTGAGGCTCAGCAGAAAGGGAAAGGTTTATTTTCTTTGCGTCCTCCGCGTCTTTGCGGTGAGCCACTATGTCAGCTCTCCTGAGAGGAGTTTTTCCCTCAAAATCTCTTTAAGGTCCATGCCCTTCATCTGCAGACCCTTGCGGCCATATTTCATATTGGCCTCAACCAGATACCATTTTCCGTTTTTCTGTATGAAATCGAGTCCCACATCATTGAATTTGCATTTTTGAGAGAATTCCTGGGCCATCTTTATTCCTTGCGAAGGGATGCCCTCAAAATCAAATGATCCGCCCTGAAAGATATTTGTCTTGAAACTTCCAGGAGAGCAGACTCGCCAGTAGGCCAGAATGGGTTCATAGTTGATAAGAATAACTCTCAGGTCCCTCTCATGGGGAAGATATTCTTGGATGTAGGCCACATG
>DAOVAK010000278.1 GCA_030671095.1 Deltaproteobacteria bacterium
TTCACACCGTAAAGACCTGTGGGTTTGAATAAGATCACGATAAACATCACCATAAAAGGGCCCACCCAGCCCAGGGAAGTGTAGATAGTCCCGCCCACTGAAACCACCTGGCCCATGATCAATGCAGAGACCAGGGTCCCCTTGATACTGCCCAGGCCTCCCAAAATGACCGTAATAAAGGCGAACAAAAGCATTTCAAAGCCCATGTAAGGGAAGATCCCGCACAAGGGGGCGTTGAGGGCGCCACCAAGCCCTGCAACGCCGCTGGCCACAACAAAGCTCACAGTAAAGATCTTACGTATATTTATGCCCAGGCCCTGCACCTGGTAAGGATTCTCAATCCCGGCACGCAGGGCCTTACCGACAATGGTTTTGTTGAGGAAAAGGTAGATCAAAACGTATACGATCATGGCGATCACGAAGACTAAAAGCCTGTATAGGGGCACTTGAGCACCAAAAATGGTGACCAAGGTCTGTATGGGAGCGGCAACGGGTTTGCTTGAAAGGCCATACACATGTTGAACGATCCCGATCCCGATTATGAAGACGCTGAATGTAACCACCATGGTGAACATCAATTCTCTTCCATAAACACGGCGCAACAGAAAAATCTCCACGAGAAACCCAGCGCATGCCGCCACAATGATCCCACCGATCACACCCAGCATGAAACTTCCGGTGGCCGAAACCAAGGTATAGGTCATATAGGCTCCGAAGGTATAGTAGACCATCTGCTCCATATTGATGATTCGCATGAGGCCAAAGCCGATGGAGATCCCAATGGAAACCATAAATAGGATGCCACTGATCCCCAATCCAAAGATGATCGCAGTTATATACAACTTAAACATGGCTTTATTTTCCTTTCTTGCTTTTAACTATTCCACAGAGCCCTTTTCAATTGATCCGGCTTTCCGCAGAAATCCCTCCTTTTTTGGCTTTGATTTTGGCTCCAATAATCTGAATCGTTCCCCAAACCCCTCCTTTAAAGTAGAAACAGACAATGATTGTGAATATCCCAACCCCCAACTCCCAACGGGTCATGAAAGCACTCACCAAGTCCTTGAGCCCGAGAAACGCAACCGTTCCGAAGAATGGCCCGTAAACACTGCCCGGTCCGCCCAGGAGCGTCGCCACCAGTACTTCCGCAGCGCGGGCCGGCTCAGAAAGGCTGGGATTTACAAACCCGTAATTGATGGCATACAGGGAGCCGGCCAGGGCCGCCAAGACGCACATCAGGGTATAGCCGATCCACCGAATCTTGAACGTATCGTATCCCAAAAACTTCATCTTACTTTCATTGACTTTGATGGCCCTAAAGCAAGCGCCTAAGGTAGATCTATCCAGCCAGGTATACAAGATAAGCACAATGAGAAGAATGATCATCGTAAACCAAAAAACGTCGTTCGGATGCCTTAAATCCAGAAAGGGTGTTTCATGCATTCGAGACCTGTACCAGAGCCCGTCATCCCCACGGGTGATGGGCAACATGACTTTTTCCACCATAAAAAGTCCCATGGCGCAGAGGGCCGCGTTGATTAGCGCATAGTAATCCCCCCGCAGTCTTATGAAAGCGGGGCCCAGGAGTGCGCCAGTTACAATACCTCCGAGTATGGCCAGGGCCATGGCGATCAGAGGGTTATGGCCCACATGAGCCAGATAAAGGGCCGCAGAGTAAGCCCCGACCCCTAAGTAAAATGGCTGCCCAAAAGAGACCATGCCCATATATCCATAGAGAACGTCATTTGCCATAATATAAATGGAATAAGTACTGATTTCGAAAAGGAATGTCATTTTGCTTGGGAAAAGATATCTTGCGATCACCACAAGAACTACCAAAATAAACGGCCCCCGAACGAATCTAAAAATCTTGTCCATATTTCTTTCAACCCTCCACGCTATTCCACGTTCAGTCGTCCCACTTACAGATATTTTTCAAACGTGAGTCCTTGAATCTCCTGCTTTTCTGTGATTTCTGCAACTATCTTTCCCTCCTTCATGGCATAGACGCGATCAGCGACCTCCGCCGTCAACGGCAGGTTCTGCTCAATAATGACCATGGTTGTCTGCTCTCTGAGCTTTTTGAAAGTGCCTTTCAGGTCATCGATCACATGGGGGGCCAGACCTTCGGTCGGCTCATCCATCAGGACAAGCTCCGGCTTACCCAATAGTGACTGGGCCATGAGGAGCATCTGCCGCTCCCCTCCGCTCAGGTTGCCTCCCTTTCTGTCCATGATTGTCTTCAATTTGGGAAAATGGTCGAGAACCCGGTCCCAATCGTAATCCTTGGTGGCATAACTTCCCAGTTCCAGGTTTTCCCGGACGGTGAGATCCTCAAACACATGCTTGTCCTGTTGGATATATTTGAGGCCCCGGATGGCCACCTCGTAAGCGGGCAAATTGCCAACATCCTCACCTTTGAAAAAGATCGAACCTTTGTCTTGATTTAAAAAACCGGCTATGGTCCGAAACAGGGTCGTTTTTCCGGCCCCGTTACGCCCAACCACGACAACCACCTCACCGGCATCTATCTCTAATGAGACATCGAACAAGACATGTAAAGTCTGGTAAGAGACGTTGAGGTCCTTGACACTTAATATCTTTTCATTACTCATTTCGGCCATCATATCTCATCCTAATTACCACTAAGTTTCCAGTTTCCAATAACATCGTCTGACTTCAGGGTCATTGAGCGTCTCGGCACATTCCCCACAGCAGATGATTTCACCCTCATGCATTACTGCCAGCCTATCCACAAACTCTTCGAGCTTGGACACCTTGTGCTCTATGACCAGGATCGTCTTATCGTGGGTGTACTTCTTTAACACATCCACGACTTCATCAATTTCGTGGTCGCCCAGGCCGGAAAAAGGTTCATCAAAAACCACGATTCTGGGATCCGCGACAAAGGCCATGGCGAGTTCAAGTCTTTTCTTGCTGCCCAATGGCAGATTTGCAACGGTCTCATCCCGAAGATGATCCAGTTCGAGCATCTCCAGTGATTCCTGAACCTTCTGAGCGATCCCGGGTCGTCTTAGGGTGCTGTAAAACATGCGGAAGGAGAGCGGCTTATTCTCCCTTTTCCTGAAACAGGAAAGGGCCAAGTTTTCGAAGACACTCAAGTTATCGAAAACATGGACCAGTTGAAACGTTCTCACGATCCCGCGCTTCACCCTTCTGGCCGGAGACAAATGGGTAATGTCTTCTCCTTCTGAGAAAACCTTGCCCTCATCAGGCGGATAGAACCCTGTAATGATGTTTATAAATGTCGTTTTTCCAGCCCCATTTGGCCCGATGATGCCGAGCGTCTCTTTGCTTTCCATCTTAAGATCGACCTGGTTTATGGCCGTGAAATCCCCGAACCTCTTGGTAACTCCTTTAGTCATCAACACTGGTTGATTATCCATGATTAGCCTCTTTGAATTAAAGGGCTGCGCCCAAGACGGGCATCATCCCGGGGGTTGAAATCTCCGGGATGATGCCAACAATTTTGTCCTGTTAAAAGATTAATACCCCAATCTTTCCAGCGGAGGAAGGGCCATATCACCGCCGTAAGCCCCCAGAACCTTGAAAACATCATACTTATCTTTCTTCTCACTTGCCTTTTTGCCCTTTACCAAGAAGGCCAGGTATTTACCGGTCAACTGGTGATCAATCCTGAATTTAGCCGGACCCTTTACTGTGTCGAATGTAGCCGAGCCGAGCACTTTGCCGATCTTCTTGTAATCCACACTGCCTGCCTTTTCTACTGCCTGGAGGAGTACGCTGGCGGCAGTGTAACCGAGAACCGCGTAAGCATCTGGTGGGTACCCATACTTCTTGATATGGTCCTCTCTCAGTGCCTCGCCCTTCTTGTGCAGCTCCATGTCGAAATCAGACATGTCGTAGTAATAGAACATCAGAGCCATCATCTCGGCTGCGGCAGCTTCCGGAATACCCATGGCTACCTCATAGACTGTCCAGCAGTTGAAAAGCAGACTGTGTTTGTGGAGGCCCATATCATAGGCCTGTTTCATACAGGCAATAGCATCCCCGCCGAAATGATTAACGGCAAAGACGTCCGGTTTTTTCGCCAATGCCTTATTAATGACCGCCGACCAGTCCGGGGCTCCCTTGGGGAGCTGCTCAGCACCGACGATCTCTCCTCCGAAATGTTTGCAACCATCCTTCAGTCCTTGAAGCATGGTATGCCCCCAGGAATCGGGCCTGCCCACCCAAAAAATCGTCTTCTTCCCCATCCCCTTGATCAGGGCGTCCGCCATGAGCCAGCCGATGCTCCAGGGGGTAAAGGCAACCGAGTAGGTCGCCACAGCCGGATTGCCTTTTTTGAAGGAATCAAGCGCCGGAACGCAGCCAGGTATGTAAGGTATTCCCATAATCTTACACTCTTCATTCAGTGCTGCTGCCATGGGATTATAGATGCTACCGGTTATCCCTTGGCAACCCGCTTCTACAAGTTCCCTGAAGCGTCGGACACCCACGTCCAGTTTCAGCTCGTCATCTTTGACAAGGAGTTCGACCGGGATCTTGCCCCAGGGCATGTTCAGACCGCCCTTTTTGTTGATCTGTTCAACCAGCAGCGCAACACAGTCTCTCTGCGTTTGTGCTGCATGCGCCATCGCGCCACTAAGTCCGGTAATAAACCCCAACTTGAATACCTTTGGCTGTTTTTCTTTGGCTAATGCAGTATTCGTAGTAAACATGACAAAGGCCATAAAAATCATTACAAATATGAATAATCTTTTCATCATACTCCCCCTTTTTTTTAGATTCATTGATTGACGAAAAAAACCCGACCATTTAAAAATGAACCACAAACCAACTTCCCTAAAGAT
>DAOVAK010000178.1 GCA_030671095.1 Deltaproteobacteria bacterium
CCTTAAGATTACCGGGCAGTGTTTCGGTGTCATTCAGAAAATTCATGATCTCTTTTTCATACATCCGGATTTCCGCCACAGCGCGGGTATTTCTTGCGCTATCGATAAAATGCTTATACACATTCACGCCAATAGTCGAAAGTATCCCAATAATGGTGATGACCACGATGAGCTCGGCGAGGGTGAAACCTCTCGTCCACCACTTCCGGTTGTGGGAACCAAATGAAGTAATACCAGTAAGCCAACGGAGAATTGACATATTCCTGGGGTCAAATAATTCTTGCATCTGTATCTGCCGGTTCCTCAAGGTTATGGCATCTTTCGTCTTACGACACTGGTACAGAATTATCCTATCTCTTGGGCCACCTTGTCTTTGTCACTCAGCCGAAAGTGCTGCATCTGTTCGCGCAGGGCAGCAAGATGCTGACGGTGTTCCTGGAGAAGCTGCTGCTCTAAATCCTGGCCGCCACTTATCTGGCTCGGTGTTTGCTCAATGGCGCTCAACGATTCCAGTGCTCTCAGACCTGCTTGCTGCAAGCTTTCGCATCGTTCAGAAAGTCCTTCTATCATCTGATTGAGCGCCTCTTCCTCGCGGTGAAGGTAGTCGCTCTTTCTAATCTTCACTCGAAAATTCAGATCCCCATTTCCTATTTTTGAAAAAGCCCAACGAAACCGATAGAGCGGACCAATGAGCCGATGGAATATTCGTACTGAATGGATGCCCAACACGCACACCATCGAGATGATAGCCGGCCATACCCGTGAATGGAGGGTCAGTAGTCTGTCGGCGGCTGCGGCACGCATTTCCAAGCTCAGATCTTGGTTGGCCATGGCAAGTATGTCGGGAATAAAGAGGCAAACGGCCAAGAAAAGCACGATGACCAAACTGTAAATTAAAATGATGGCCAAGACTCTATACTGTAGTGATCGGTCTACGATGGAGTATTGTTTTCGTCTCGTCTTTACTGCCATGACAACTCCTTGTACTATCTCCATCAAGAAAAGAGTTCGGGACTTATTGAAACCCTAGATCAATTGTTATCAAGGACTTCACGAATCACCCTGAGCATTTCCTTTATGTCGTATGGTTTACTAATGTGGCCTCTCGCCCCAGCCTTGATAGCTTCTATTGCAGGTCCATCCAATGCATAGCCACTGGCAATCAGAACCCGTACCTGCGGATCCATCTTCAGAAGCTCCTCAAGACATCTTCTGCCGCCCATTTCAGGCATGATCAGGTCGAGTATCACTAGATCAATCCGCGCTTGCTGTTCGCCATAAAGCTTTAGCCCGCTCTTCCCATCTGGTGCAGTAATAACCGTATAACCCGACTCACCCAGCACCTGCACTACCAGATCTCTGATGAATTCCTCGTCATCCACCAACAGAATTGTCTCACTCCCTTTCATGATTGGAGCTCTCGCCTCTTTTTCATCAGCTACCTGTACTTCTCGGTCCAGAGTCGGCAGATAAATCTTGAAAGTTGCACCCTCACCGGGGTCGCTGGTGCAGCTTATAAAGCCGTTGTGGTTTTTCACAATCCCATAGACCATGGCCAGACCTAGGCCTGTACCCTTGTCTACATCTTTGGTGGTGTAGAATGGTTCGAAGATGTGCTCCTGGGTTTCCGAATCCATACCATGACCACTGTCTGAGACCGTCAGCAGGGCATAAACCCATGGGGTGGCATCAGGGTGCAGTCGACAAACTTCATCGTTTAGAATCGCATTCTCTGTTTTTATGAGCAGCTTGCCCCCTTCAGGCATGGCATCCTTGGCATTGACCGCCAGATTCATGAGTATCTGCTCCACCTGGATGGGATCGGCGTTAACAATCCTGAGATTGTCAGCTAGATCTAGGTCAATGTTGATCATTTTAGGAATGGTGCGCTCCAAAAGCGTCTTTACCTTTATAACCTCATGGTTCAGGTCCAGGGGGCGCCTGTCACTGTCAACAGCCCGGCTGAAGGTGAGTAACTGCTGGGTGAGGTCAGCGCCTCTTTTGGCGGCACCAACGATACGCACCAATGCCTGGTGGGCGCGCTCGTCCCGGTTTGCATCTTGAAGAAGCATCTGACCGTAGCCTTGAATAACCTGTAGTAGATTATTGAAATCATGGGCGATCCCGCCAGCTAAAGTGCCAACGGCTTCCATTTTCTGGGCTTGGAGCAGCTGGTATTGTATTTTCTCCTTTTCCTCTTGCGCCTGCTTGCGCTCGGTGACGTCTGTCAGGAAATTGAGGGTGGCTGGTTTGCCTTCCCAACTGATTAAGACTCCGTTGGCCTCCAACCACTTAATACCCCCTCTTTTGTTAACAACCCGAAAGTCAAAGATTCTAGCTGCTCCTTCTCCCTCAAGGAGTTCTTTGAAATACTCTGACGCCTTTGCTTGATCCTCTGGGTGGACAAAGTCCACAAATGGTCTGCTGGTTAAATCTTTACTTGAACAACGCACAAATTCCCGGATTTTGGGATTGAAAAATCTGGACATTCCATCCTGAATAACCAATATTGCCTCGCTGGCGTTGTCCACTACCAACCGATATTTTTCCTCCGATATATTAAGCTGTTTTTTTGCTTCAATGGATTCATCATAGTGTTTCTTTAGGGTTAAAACTGCTTTTACTCTTGCCGTCAGCTCTGGCATGAAGAAAGGTTTTGTAACATAGTCTATGGCGCCGGCCTCCAAAGCTTTGACAATGTTTTCTTTCTTATCTACAACTGTCACCATCAATATGGGAATGTGTACTGTGACTGGATCTTCTTTAAGTTTTCTAGTAGCTTCGATACCGTCGATTACCGGCATCTGAACATCCATTAAAATCAGGTTGGGTTTAAGCCTGCGAGCCGTATCTAGCGCTTCCTTGCCATTGGTTGCAATATGGACCTCATATCCTTCGTATTGGAGTGCCGCACAGAGAGCGTCTCTAATCTCGGTATCATCATCCACCACCAAGATTCTCTCCGGCTCTTTGATCAAAGAAGGGTCAGCAATCACACCTGTCTCCTGGTATTGGGAATAATCTACTGTAACCAAGCAGAATCCATGCCAAAATTGCTCTAATTCGAATTATTCAGAATCAGCTGTCGCGGCGAACCAAGCCGAAGGAAGGCGCGAGGACGCCCGGCATCCGGCTCAGACTTGTAATAAACAGCCACCAGTGTACGACTCCCTTTTAGAGCGAATTAGCTCGCGGCTGGGAAAATCCTCTTAGAGCAAACCCTAGACAGAGTATTGGCATGGGCAAAACACTGGTTGTCACAATAAGTTGCATGCTCTTTATCAGCGCCCCGGCCTGGGGACAGGATGCCATGTACTTTCTTAATCAAGGCCTCGACAACTCCATGGCAAACAAAAAAATTCATTACTTCAGCAAGGCCTTGGAATTGAATCCGAGGCTGGCTGTCGCCTACGAGAAACGGGGGGTGCTTTACTATTTTCAGGGGAAATATTCTGAAATGTCAGAGGATTTTTTGAGACTTGCAGAACTCGACCCGTCTAACTCTGAAGCGCATCTGATGCTCGGCCTGGCTTATATAAAGAGGGATGAGTATGATAGGGCCGTTGAGAGCTTGGCCCGGGCCATTGAGCTAAATCCTCGGTTGGCCAGCGCATACGGTCATCGAGCGGAGGCCTATCGCCTTAAGGGAATGGTTGATGAAGCGATCCAGGACTCTACCAGAGCCATTAAGCTTGGTGATACCGAGCAAGCCACTAGCAGGGCTTATACGACCCGGGCGAAGGCTTATTTGCAGTTGGGTAAAACCACATTGGCCGATAAGGACATTCGGAGATCTTTGAAACTAGATCCCAGCTTCTTGTTTTATATTCACCCTACCATGACCGACTACCTTGCCGATTACGTAACCGATATTGACCATGAAGGTTCAAAACGTATTCGTTGGCTGGGACTCTTGGGGTTGCTCGCTCTTTCATGTGTGCTCATCTTTCGGTTCACCTTGCCTGCTCCTCATAAAACTGATGATAATTGAATAGAGGTGTTCGTTATTGAGTAAGGACTGCAGTATATTCTGCAGGAACCTGTAGGTAAAGACGAAGGCGGAATGGACGTTGGCTAGTCTGGAAGACCGCGATCTTGTGGGATGGATACTAGCTATTGTCCATCCAGAAATTCTGGGTGGACAATAGCTAGTTGAGCCTTGATTCACTCTCTACCTGCCATCTCATCTGGCACATCTATTGCACCATTACACACCGGATAAAAATACACGGAGCGGAACACAGTAGGAAATCCCCCGTGACCATTACGCGCAGGAACGGATCTCACTCGATTTCTAAATTCTGACGCTGGTTTCTTGCCAACTTGAATGATTTGGTCTTCATAAGATATGTCGAGATTATTGAGCGCTCCAATAACGTGTTTCTTTTTTATAGTGGGTTTCAATGAAGAAGACCCTGTCAGACACAGCCATTCTTCTCCGCAGCCAAATAACAGATGATCCTCACGGAGATATCAAGGTCAAGCTGGCGGAATTTCTCCTCGCCCTGATTCAAGCCTTTTTGCGCACCGGTTATTACACTCACGATCATCCCGAATCACAAAAAGCTAAGGCGGGACTCTACGAAGGTTTTCAAAACCTTCTCGGAAACAAGCATGAGTTGACCTTCCTAGTTCGCGAGGAGCTTGGGGGGAAAAGCATCTTGATCGAAGGGGTGTTGCCGGAAGTTCAAGACCTCAACAGCCTGATGATCGCGGGTATGGCGGAGATGTACGTCCCCAGGTTTGTCAAGTTCCTCGAGAATAAGGATCTTCTTAGTCTGACCCTAAAAAATGCTATGAGTCCGACGGAATTTGCCAATTTCGTCGATCTTATGGGCGAACCTACTTTCGTCGACACCCAAGAAAAGGAGGATAAGGAACGATTCAGCAAGACCCTGCAAGAGAGGAACATCTTTAACATTTCATATATTTACAATGAGGAAGTCCTTGCTAAGGAACGGAACATCCATTGGCGATCTCAAATCGCCCTCACCCGACTCAAAAAAGACTTCAGCATGGTCCCGCTTTATATGGATTTGGACTCAGAGGAGATGAAAAAAGTCAGAAGGCAAATCATTCAAGACGTGTTCAGGCCTTTCCAAAACGCCGAAGCCATATACTCGGTTTTGACAAACAGTGATCTCGCCGAAACCGAGGAATTTATGGAGTCTGACATTGACGAAGAAATTATCGGCTGTCTTTCCAATGATCTTCTCCTCAGGGTAGCCAAAGTGCCGCTAAGGGAGACCCCTGGCCGCGAGGACACGGAGCCGGGCCGGGGAAAAAGGGCAAGGCTTGCAAGACAGTTCACATCTTCTCTCAATCTGAGGGAAATCAAGGGAAGAGAGTCCATACTCAAAGAGTATGTCAAAGACAAACTTATCTCCGTTGAACAGCTTCCTAAGGCCCTGCAACAAAGGATCAGGCTAGAGCAGCTGATAAAAAAATTCCTAGAGGACAGCAACTCCTTTCTCATCCAGTTCGACAAAATTCAGGACGAGGAAAAATACCTCCGGGTGGCTCGGGCCTTTATGGAAATTATTCCTGAATTGATACGCCGAGATCAGTACAAGGCAGTCCTCGAGATCGCAAATTGCCTCGATCGGCACTCCAAAGAGCAAAAAAACCGTGCCGCCTGGGCAGAACACATTCTGGAAGAGATCGGAAAGGGTGAGAGTATAAAGGCATTGCAGGGAAAATTTCTCATTGGAAAAAAGGACATATGCCAAAACATAACCCCCATTTTTCTCAAACTTGGCTCCAGGTCTGTGCCTGAACTTGTCCCCATTCTCGTGAGGAGCCAAGACCATTTGGTCCGCAAGAGTGCCTGCGACATAATCGCTCAGATCGATCCCTCAGCCATCAATTTCGTCCTCAACAAGCTGAACGAAAAGGGAAGCGAAACGAGAGCCATAATGGACATCCTCCGGATACTGGACGAGCTAGAGCCCGGTGATTGGATGCAACCCTTGGCCAACACCCTCCTGGGCTATCTCAATCATGAAAGCCCTCAGCTCAGAGTGGAGGCACTGAGGGTGTTTTGCAGAATCAAAGGCGTTGAGGGCAAAAACCTATACCTCGATCTACTCAATGACCCAGACATAGATGTGCAGAAAGAGGCGATTCACTGCCTGGCCAGGGTCAAGAGCACAACTGCCCTGGGGAAATTCCTCGAGATGCTGAAAAACTTTGAAGATTCCCCTTCGGCCAAGACAGAGCGACT
>DAOVAK010000686.1 GCA_030671095.1 Deltaproteobacteria bacterium
GTGGGTCCTCGGCCCCAGAGTTCCCCCATCTCCCCAACAGGGACCTCTACGCCGTTATCATCCATAACTTTGAACTCGTCACCTGGCGTTAATGGGCGTCCCTGGGTCTCCAGAATCACTGTTTCGAGATCATCCAGCCGCGTGCAGGTGTGGAATCCCTCTCCCATACCGAAGTTCTGCTGGATTGTTAAACCAAGTTTGTTCTTTGCTCGGCGACCAAGCTCCGGGTTGACCCTGAAGCCACCCCCAGCAATAACCTGAACCGAGGAGAGGTCATAGTGGGCCTCTTCAAGGTGGTTGAGCCAGTTGATGATCATGGTGGGAACACCGTTCATATAGGTGACCCTTTCCGCTTCCACCAAGGATAAGACGGTCTCGGGGTCAGGGTTCAGGGCCAAAACCGTTTTGCCACCATAGTAGATGGTCCCATGGAGTCCTGGGGCGGTCAGAGAAAAGTTGTGCGCCACGGGGGCACTGGCGAGAAAGGCGCTGTATTGAGAATGCGCCACCCTTAAGGCGCTGAACTTACAGCAGCATATATAGTCGTTGTGCGTGTGGGGAATCACCTTTTGCCGCCCTGTGGTCCCTCCTGATAGCTGAAAAACGGCCACTTCTGTGGGTTCGGGGCGCAAGGAACTCAAGTGATCCTTGGGATATTGATCCTCCACGGGCTGTTCAAGGAGCTCTGCTAAGGCCACGGTGCCTGAAGGGGCTTCTGTTCCCGCCACCATGACGCATCCCACGGTAGAGGCCTGCTCTTGAACGTCCTTCGCGAGTTCCAGGTAGTTGAAATTCCGAAACTCTGATGGGATGACATATCCTTTGGCCTCAGTGTGCTGTGCGACGTAGCCCACTTCGCTTAAACGGTGAGGTGGGAGAGACATGACGGGAATGGCACCGATCTTTTGTAAAGCGAAATAGATATAGACAAACTCTGGGATATTCGGCATCTGAAGGATGATACGATCTGAAGGCTCCAGACCGATGCGCAAGAGGTGAAGGGCCAGGCGGTCCACTTTTCTCTTCAGATCGGTATAGGTGTCACGAACCTCACCCAAAACAGGGGAGGTGCCCACGAGGGCCTCCCTTTTTGGGAAGTACCAGGCACTTCGGTCCAAGACATCGCCAAGTGTCACATTTTCCCAGTAACCCCGGGCAATATACCTGCCGGCAAATTCCTTTGGCCAAGGCGCACAACCTTTTAGCATTTATTATCTCCTAAACAGGTCTTTCATGGAGTGCCGGAGTTATGGAAGAATTCTCAAAATGATAGGGTTCCTCTCTTGCATTACCCCAACACTCCAATTCTCCATTGTTCCATTACTCCATTCCCTTTTCACCTGTGCCTGTAATCATGCCACTCCTAATACGAAACGAGACTGGGCAAGAAGGTGGCAATCTGTGGAAAAAAGACGAGTAAAATGGTCACAATAATCAGCGCAGCGAGGAAAGGCATGATCCCCCTGAAGATAATCTCGAGAGGAATGTCCGGGGCAATTCCCTTGATGACAAAAACGTTGACCCCCACAGGCGGTGTGATAACGCCCATCTCTGCGACCAAAACCACAATCACACCGAACCAAATGGGGTCAAAGCCCAGTTTAGCAACGATCGGGAAGAAGATGGGAATCAGCACCACAATGAGGGCCATGGAATCCATGAAGAATCCGCCGATAAAGAAGATAAAGATGATGACCGCCATGATCCCCATTCGTGGAATCGGGAGGTTCCCCACCCAATCGGCCAGAAGAAAGGGTATGGTGGATACGGCCATAAAATGACCAAAGATAACGGCTCCAGTAATAATGCACAAAACCATGCATCCGGTGCGCAAGCCGTCTTTTCCAGCTTCAAAAAAGTTCCGCCAAGTGAGCTGCCTTCGTATCAAGCCGATGACCAAACAACCGCCGGCCCCGATGGCTCCCGCCTGCGTCGGACTGAACAAGCCCAAGAACAAGCCTCCAATGGCCAACATAAAGAGGATGACGGCCTCCACCATGCCTGAAGCCGCTCTGACCTTCGCTTTCCAACTGGTGGGTATGCCGGGAGGGCCAAGGTGAGGGTTGCGGAGGCAGAGAAGAACCACGACCGCAACAAAGGATAGACTCAGAAGGACGCCAGGCAGAATCCCGGCAATAAATAGTTTACCTATGGATTCTTCCACCAGAAACCCGTACACAATGAGCACGGTGCTAGGCGGGATGAGAATGCCAAGGGTTCCGGCAGCAGCAACTGTGCCTGTCGCCAAAGTATTATCATACTTGTA
>DAOVAK010000402.1 GCA_030671095.1 Deltaproteobacteria bacterium
GCAGCGATTTTGTCATAGTCCTTGATGCCGCCCCCATAGCTCAATACCAGCAGATGGGAATTTACGCCCAAAATCTTTGACATGAGATCGGCCCTAAACCCATTCATAACAGACAAAACGACGATCAGGGCCATGACACCAACCATAACCCCGAATACAGAAATCAGGGTGATGACCGATATGAAAGCCTGTTTGCGTTTGGCCTTTAGATATCTGATGCCTAAAAATGACTCGAAAAACATACCTGTTGCTCCACCATAAGAGTAGGCAGCAGGCAGTAAGCACTAAGCACCAACCTGTCTCCCCCAAGTACTGCCCACTGTTTACTCCCTACTGTTTACTCCTTACTGCCTACTGCTTTGGCTCTCATATGAGGGAAAAATATGACATCCCGAATGGAGGGTGAATCGGTAAGGAGCATCACAACCCTGTCAATACCAATACCTTCCCCAGCGGTAGGTGGTAGGCCATACTCCAAGGCCACGAGAAAGTCCTCGTCCATGAACTGGGCCTCATCATCCCCTGATTCACGCAGAGAAACCTGTTCCAAAAACCTGTCCCGCTGGTCGTCAGGATCGTTCAATTCGGTGAATGCATTGGCTATCTCCTTACCGCCAATGAAAAGCTCGAATCGGTCAGCAATCCCTGGATTTTCATCATTCCTGCGAGATAGGGGCGAGATTTCAATGGGATAGCCAATGATGAAAGTCGGTTGCACCAGCTTAGGCTCTACCGTTTGGTCAAAGATTTTTGCCAATATCTTTCCCAGACTATCCGTTTTGGATAGGGTTATGTCTTTGGACTGCGCAAACTTGGTGGCAGCGCTTATGTCGGTCAAGACCTCCTCCTGAACCCCAGCCATATCTCTCAGGGCATCAAATAAGGTAATTCTTGGCCAGGGAGGCGTGAAATCAATGGTATTCTCCTGGTATTCAAGGGTGTTCTTCTCAAAGATCTCTTGCACCAGGTGATTGAAGAGCTCTTCTGTAAGGGCCATGAGGTCTTCGTAAGTAGCGTGGGCCATGTAAAATTCCAGCATGGTGAATTCAGGATTGTGCTGAATGGAAATTCCCTCATTTCTGAAATTGCGATTTATTTCAAAGACCCTCTCCAGACCCCCGATGACCAGCCTCTTCAAATAGAGTTCAGGCGCCACCCTGAGATAGAGATTCATGCCGAGGGCGTTATGAAATGTCTTGAAGGGCCTGGCCGTAGCACCTCCCGGGATGGGTTGCATCATGGGCGTCTCTACCTCCAGGAAGTCTTTATGGATAAAGAAATTCCTGATGGACTGAATAATCCGATTCCGCAAAATAAAGACTTCTTTCACATGATCGTTTACGATGAGGTCCAGGTAACGCTGCCGGTATCTGGTTTCTATGTCGGTCAAGCCATGCCATTTTTCCGGAAGGGGTCTCATGGACTTGGACAGTAGCGTGATATGCTCTGCCAGGATGGTCAATTCACCGGTTTTGGTCCTAAAAAAAGTCCCCGCAATACCGATGAAATCACCCATATCCATATGCCTAAAAACCTCATACTGCGCCTCACCCACCTTGTCATTTCTGATATATGCCTGGATGCGACCGGTCCTGTCCTTGATATGAATAAAAGAGGCCTTTCCGAAACCGCGAATGGCCATTATCCTCCCTGCCATGGAAAATGATTGCTTTTCCTTTTCCAAGGCCTCTTCATCCATTGGGCCATAGCGTTTTTCGGCCTGGGCGGCAGTCATATCGCACGGGTATCCTGCGGGATACAGATGAACGCCCATGTCCCTGAGCGTGTCCGCTTTTTTCCTTCTCTCCTCAATGAGCGGGCTTGTTTTTTCCATGATAATCTTATCAGTTGAGAGGAATTGTTTTTAGGGGGAATCAGACATTATCTAATTATTTGCATAAGTTGAACGTATGCTTGTAATCCAAATGTCACTGATAGTCAAGGTAAAAGAAGTTGACAATCCCAATGGATTTGATATGGGTGGCCCTGAATGTCATGGGACCGATTTTACGCTTGGAAACGGAGCTTGAGTCCATTGCCCAGAAAAACGGAACTCAAAACGCATCCTACTAAGAGGAGAAGAACATGGCGCTTCCTGTTATGAAGAATTACATCAAAGGCGAGTGGATCAGCTCAGAGTCAAGTACCATGGGTGATGTGTGGTGTCCCGCAACGGGTGAGAAGATCGCCGTGGTTCCTTATTCCACGGCAGCAGAAGTGGGTATGGCGGTAGAGGCTGCCAAGTCTGCTTTTCCGGAGTGGCGGCACACGCCTCCCTTGACGCGTTCACGCTACCTCTTTCGGCTCAAGGAACTCCTTGAAGAGTATTTCGAGGATATAGCCAGAGTCCTTGTCAGGGAAGAGGGTAAGGCCATCGATGAGTCAAGGGGCGAGGTAAGGCGAATGATCGAGAACGTGGAGCATGCCACAGGGGTGACCACCATCATGACCGGCTACTCCTTGGAGGATATTGCCGATGGCATTGACTGCAATGCGGAACGCATGCCACTGGGCGTCTTCGGGTGCGTCGCGCCATTCAACTTTCCGGCCATGGTTCCCTATTGGTTCATGCCATACGCCCTCGTTACGGGTAATACTTACATCGTTAAGCCCTCTGAGCAGGTGCCCATGACCCAGACCCGTATCTTCGAGATCATTGATGAAGAGCTGAACCTGCCTGAGGGTGTCCTGAACATGGTCCACGGTTCCCGAGACGTGGTTAACGGAATGTTGGACCACCCGGACATTGAGGGGATTTCCTTTGTAGGATCTACGCCGACAGCGAGGCATATCTATGAGAGGTGCGGTGCCACAGGGAAACGGGTCCAGGCCTTGGGTGGGGCCAAAAACTGTGTGGTTGTGATGCCGGACGCGGATCTGGACCAGGGTATGCCTTCCCTGATCACCTCTTTCTATGGCTGTGCGGGTGAACGTTGCCTATCTGGTGCCATCCTGGTGGCGGTGGGTGACGTTTACGAAGAACTGAAGGAGAAATTCGTGGCCGCGGCCAAGAGCCTTCGCGTGGGAGACGGTTTGGACGCCATGACCCAGATGGGCCCCGTGATCAGTGCCGCCCATAGAGAACGTGTATTGGGGTACATTGAAAAGGGATTGGCGGAGGGGGCGAAGCTCATCCTGGACGGCCGCAGCATCCAGGTTAAAGGCTATCCCAACGGGTTTTTCGTCGGCCCAACCGTCTTTGACGAGGTGACGCCGGACATGACGATCGCCCGGGAGGAGATCTTTGGCCCGGTGGTGCCGATCACACGTGTGAAGGACTTGGAAGAGGCCATCGAAATGGTCAACAATAGGGGTTTTGCCAATGCTGCCTGTCTATATACAAACAGTGGTAAAGTCGCCCGGGACTTCAAGCACCACGTGCAACCCAGCATGCTCGGGATAAATATCGGCATTGCCGCACCCATGGCCTTTTTTCCCTTCGGGGGTGCTGGCGAATCATTCTTTGGTGACCTCAAGGGACATGGCCGGGAAATATTCCAGTTTTTTACCGACACCAAGGTGGTTATCTCGCGCTGGTTCTGATAGGTTCAAGCCTTTGAAGCCACGGACTCGGCCGGGATATGATAATTGGCCGGGCCGCGCCTACCTTGATTGTATGAGGAATCTCCTTTTTTAAGTCCCGCCCAAAAATGTGGCGGGACGTTGTATAAAATCGTGAAGCGATTTTATAACTTGTCCTGGCTGAAAGGGGCGAATATGGAGCTAAGTAACTTTGGTAGCATTATGAGTTTTGCGGCAGAATTGGAAGCGGCTGACAAGGCGTTCTATGAAGCGGCAGCCGCAAGTCCGGCCTGTACGGCGTATAAAGACCTGCTGGAGGA
>DAOVAK010000435.1 GCA_030671095.1 Deltaproteobacteria bacterium
GATGTGGATGTGGTTCTGGGGGACGAAGAGGTTTCTTTGGCCGAATACGGAATTCCGGGTAAGGTGGTCTATACTCCGGGTCACTCTTCTGGATCAGTCAGTGTCTTACTGGAGACAGGGGATGCGTTTGTAGGAGATATGGCGATGAACAAGTTTCCCCTTCGCCTCAGTCCAGGACTCCCCATTTTTGCTGAAGATTGGGAGCAACTCATGGAGAGCTGGAAACTGCTACTGGCTCGGGGAGCGAAAACAATCTACCCATCTCATGGAGAGCCTTTTTCCTCGGACATCATTCGAGAGGCGTTATCGTAAAGGAGCGGTGGCAATGAAATGCTCCAGATGTCAATTTGAAAATCCAGAGGGAGCCAAGTTTTGCATAGAATGCGGCAGCCCAATGGAATTTCACTGTCCCCAATGCGGGGCTAAAACTCCCAGCACAGGTAAATTCTGCATGGAGTGCGGTCACGACTTAGCCTCTCCCTCTGAGCCATTCCCCAAAGAGCTCTCTATTGATGAGAAGATCACAAAAATCCAAAAATACCTTCCAAGAGGACTTACCGAGAAGATTCTCGCCCAAAAGGAAAGAATTGAGGGAGAACGTAAACAGGTCACAGTGATGTTCTGCGACATGGCGGGGTTTACACACCTCTCTGAAAAACTAGGCCCTGAGGAAGCCTACGAGATTATGGACAAGGTTTACGAGATCCTGATTCACAAAGTCCATGACTATGAAGGCACGGTCAATGAGATGACCGGTGACGGGATTATGGCTCTTTTCGGGGCTCCCATTGCGTTGGAGGACGCCCCCCAACGGGCGATACGCTCAGCCATGGCGATTCACAGGGAGATGGCGAAGTATAGCGAAATAGTAAGGCAAGAAAGAGAAAACATACCTCCTCTCAAAATGCGGATCGGCATTCATACTGGCCCGGTGATCGTGGGCACTCTGGGCAATGACCTCCGGGTTGAGTTCAAGGCCGTAGGGGATACGGTGAATCTGGCATCCAGGATGGAAGGGTTGGCAGAACCAGGGACAACTTACGTGACCGATGAAACATTCAAACTCACCGAAGGCCTCTTCCGTTTTGAGGCACTGGGGGAAAAAGAAGTCAAGGGGAAGCAGGAGCCAGTCAGAATTTACCGCGTGATCGCCCCCAGTACAAGGAGGACACGGTTTGATGTCAGTGCAGAGCGCGGCCTAACCCCTTTTGTCGGGAGGGGGCGGGAACTGGAGCTTCTGCTTGATGGTTTTGAGCGCGCCAAGGGAGGCCGAGGACAGGCATTTTCAATCATGGCCGAGGCCGGAGTCGGTAAATCCCGGCTCTTATATGAATTTAGGAAGACTGTGGTCAATGAAGATGCAACTTTCTTGGAGGGGAAATGCCTCTCTTATAGCAGAGGAGTTGCTTATCATCCGGTTATAGACGTCTTGAAGTCTAATTTCGATATCAGGGATGGGGATGGGGATTCAGAGATCAGGGGAAAAGTGAAAAAAGGCCTGAAATTGTTGGATGTGGATGAAGACTCTACCATTCCCTATCTCCTGGAACTATTGTCGGTCAAAGAGAGCGGGATAGACAAGATCCCCATGAGCCCGGAGGCCAGGAAAGACCGGATCATGGAAGCCGTAAAACGGATTTCTCTCAAGGGTTCTGAAATAAGACCTCTGGTCATAGCCATTGAGGACCTTCACTGGATTGACAAAAGTTCCGAGGAATATTTGAAAGACCTGTTGGATAGTATACCTGGTGCGAGGGTATTTCTGATATTCACGTACAGGCCCGAGTTTGTGCACACCTGGGGAGGGAGATCGTATCACAGCCAGGCAAACTTGACTCGGCTTTCTAACCGGGAGAGCCTGGCAATGATGACTTACCTATTGGGCTCAGAGGACATAGACAGTGATCTTGAGGAACTGATCCTGGAAAAGACAGACGGTGTCCCTTTTTTCATCGAGGAGCTTATAAAATCTCTCAAAGAGCTAAAGATAATTGTGAGGAAGGATGACAAATATCGTTTAGCCAAAGATATCCAGGAGGTCTCCATCCCATCCAAGATCCAGGATGTAATCATGGCCCGAGTTGATTCCCTGCCTGAAGAGGGAAAAAATGTGCTTCAGACCGGGTCGGTCATAGAGAGGGAGTTTAGCTATGATTTGATAAAAAGAGTGACCGGCATATCGGACCCAGAATTATTATCTTACTTGTCAGTTTTGAAGGACTCGGAGCTTATTTATGAGAGGGGGATATATCCTCAATCCAACTACATCTTCAAGCATGCTCTCACCCAAGAGGTGGTCTATGGATCTATATTGATTAAGAGGAGAAAGAAACTTCATGTGGAGATCGGTCTAGCCATCGAAGCCCTGTCTGCAAAGAATGTTGGCGGGCAGTACGGGGTTTTGGCCGAGCATTTTTTTGAAGGTGGGAATTACGAAAAAGCTGAGAAGTATCTGAGGTTATCCGGTAAAGAAGCCAGAAAGAAATCCGCATTTCTTAATGCCATTTCATACGCCGAAAAAGGGGTAGCCTGTGTAGAGAATTTATCTAAGTCAGATGCTAATGAAAGAAAGCTCGTTGATGCCAGAACCTTGCTTGCTGGATATCACATGAGCTTAAACCACCATGTTGAGGCCAAAGAAGTTGTTGCTCCCATCGTCGAACTGGCTCAAAGGATGGATTATCAGAAGAGACTCCCTACGATCTATGTGGCGCTAGGAACATATTCTCTTCTGATTGATGAGGATTTTTCAGGGGGGGTCAAATTCCTGAACGAGGCGCTTAGAATCTCACAAGAGAGGAAGGACTATTTCTCAATGTGGTCGGCATTCTGGTTCATGGCCCTTGGCCTTTACTATGAAAATGAAATAGAGAAATCCATTGAATATCTAAATAAAGCTTCGGCTTTAAGTACAGCGGCGAATGACCTAGGGCCTGCCATATTCTCAAAAAGCTATATTGTTTCGTGGTTTTATAGTTGGCAGGGGAAGATCGACCTGGCCCATAAGGAGAGCTCAGAGTGTTTACGCGTGGCGGAAGAAAGTGGAGATATATATTATAAGACACCGGCCTATATTAGTTACGGCGCATTAAGTTATGTAAGAGGAGAATTTGATAAGGCAGAATCTTATCTTTTGCAAGCATTAGCTTTTTCTGAAAAGAGCGGGCATTATACAAATTGGATGACGGCGTGCCAACATATATTTGAATTGTTCATTACTAGGGCGGAACATAAAAAGGCTCAAAACTACTTTGAAAGAATGATTTCGATCCTTCAACCCACCAAGTACCGTCCTTCTGAGATTGGCCTCTACAAAGTGGGTTTGGCAAGAGCAAGAGCATTAGACTCTGATCAAGAAATCGACCTAAATGAGGTATTGAAATATTACGGTGACATCCGATCGAAAGCAATGCAGCACAGATGCTCCAGATACATATGTGAGATTCTATTGAATATTGATCGATACATGAACAAAGCTGAAGATTGGATTAATAAAGCTATTGAAACGGATAAAAGCAATGGCTTCATGTTTTTTCTAGGCCAAGATTATGCTC
>DAOVAK010000530.1 GCA_030671095.1 Deltaproteobacteria bacterium
CAAAGTGATATCTATTATGCCCATTGCCCGTGGTCCGATCTTTGAGGGTTTAAGGAAGATTTCTTAAACAAAAACGGGAGATTCTGCCATGTTCTTATGGGCGTAAACCCTCAAAGATCAGACCACTGCGAAGTTTGGGTGGAATTTTTTTTGAGATATCACTTTTCGGAGACCAGCATAGCCTCCGAATAGAAAACATTAAATGACAACACTTTTGAACGTTACCTATTGGTTATTAGTTTCAAATGACGAATAACGCTCAATTGAGGTCTGAGAATCTTAAAGTGGAGGAACGAAATGGAAGATAGGCGCATTGATCGAAGGTCTTTTATAAAGCTCTCGGGTCTGCTCGGCCTGGGTGTGGTATCGGCCGGTATCATTCCGATCACAGCAGAAGCAGTGAAGTTTAACAGAAAGATGCACAAGGTTTCTAAAACCCGTTTGGCCATGGGCACATTTGTGAGCATGACCCTCATACACGCCTCCAGAGATGAGGCTGAAGAGGTGATGGGCCAGGCCTTTGAAGAGATGGATAGGTTGGCTACGCTGATGAATCGTTATGACGAGAGGACGGCAGTTGGCGAGCTCAACCGTGAAGGATATCTAAATGACATCCCCCCCGAAGTGGCGGAGGTGGTTTCAAAGGCCCTTTATTACTATCGGCTCAGCCAGGGAAGTTTTGACATAACGGTGAAGCCCATTATTGACCTCTTTAAAGAGAAGACGGGTGAGAATGAGAAGGCCCTCCCCACTGAGAAGGAACTAAGAAGGGCCCTCGAATTTGTGGATTCCAGTAATATCGAAATCAAAGGACGGGCCATTACCTTTAAGAAACCTGGAATGGGAATCACCCTGGATGGGATTGCCAAAGGCTATATCGTGGATAGGGCTTCAGAACTGTTAGCTGCTCATAATATAAAGAATCACTTGATTAATGCGGGTGGAGATATCCGAACGATGGGAGCCAAGGCGGACAAGAAACCCTGGACTGTGGCGATTCAGGATCCTTCAAAGAGGAGGAACTATCCAGATATCGTCCACATGAACACCGGAGCCATAGCCACATCTGGGAACTATGAGGTCTATTTTGATCGAGAAAAAATGTTCCATCACATCGTGGATCCCCGAACCGGGATCTCCCCGGAAATGAGCACCAGTGTCTCTGTGATCGCCCCGACGACCATGGACGCGGACGCCCTTGCAACGGGTGTCTTTGTGATGAAACCTGTTAAGGGGACAGGGTTTATTAATTCTCTCGGGCAGTGTGAGAGTCTGATTATTGCGAAGGATGGCACTCAACTGAAATCGAGGGGTTGGAAAAGCGCGGCCAAATGATGCGCTCCATTTGATCAAGTAGGCCTGAGAATGTTTTGGGGTTAAGGGCAGAGAGCGCGATGCCCTGCCACTTTCTGGATAATGCGACTGCTTCTCTACGGGTGAGGCGGTCGGTTTTATTTAGGACCAAAAGCGTGGGAATCGTTTTCAAGTCCAACCTTTCCAGAATATCTTCCACAGCCTTGATCTGTTCCTCCGCCCGTGGGCTGCTTGCATCCACCACATGGAGCAAAAGATCCGCATCGTGAAGTTCTTCCAAGGTGGCAGCAAAGGCCTTCATGAGATCTTCCGGCAGGTCCCTTATAAATCCCACAGTATCCGTAATAATCACCTCCCGCTCACGCGGAAACCGGAGCCGGCGACTGCTCGGATCCAGCGTCTCAAAAAGGCGATTCTCAACCGCCACCCGGCTGTGAGTCAGGGCATTCAAAAGGGTGGATTTGCCTGCATTGGTGTAGCCCACGATGGAAATGACAGGCAACCCGCGTGCATTTCGGAGCCTCCGGCGGTCCTCTCGCTGCCGTTTTATGGCTTTCAACTCCCGGTTTAGCCTTGCAATACGCTCTCTGACTCGACGTCGGTTAATTTCCAACTTGGTTTCACCTGGTCCCCTTCCACCAATACCGCCAGTCAGTCTTGACATGGCTGTATTCTTTGTTGCAAGTCGAGGAAGTAGGTATCGCAACTGGGCCAACTCCACCTGAATCTTACCCTCTCTGGTGACCGCCCTTCTAGAAAATATATCCAAGATGAGCTGACTTCGATCAATGATCTTCAGTTCTGTATCGTCCGTCAGACTCTTAACCTGTGCTGGCGTCAGCTCTTTGTCAAAGATAAGAAGGCTGGAACCGGTCTGAAGGCATCTCAAGACCAATTCGCCCAGTTTCCCTTTTCCGATCAAATGACGAGGGCTTGGCTTTTTAATATGCTGGACCACCAGATCCGCCACCTCCAGATTGTTGGAGACGGCGAGATCCTGCAACTCATCCAAGGATTCCCGTGCTCTCCAGGTGGGGCCTGCTGTTACCCCGACCAGTACGGCCCGTTCTCTGTTCTCCAGGGTCTGACTCCCCTCGGTCCTGGCAAGTTCATCCTCGAGGGATTGTATCATTTCCTGAAAGTCAGCGTTCAATTGTCCCATATCAGGGACTGTGGTTACATTCCACCCCTCCCCTCCACTGTTTTGAGGCAAAATATGTGCATAGGAAATAGCGCCAGGGATCCCTTTGTCGCCCACCTGGATGCAGACCATGAGATCGAGGCCTAAAAGGACCAGGTCCGATAAATCCTCGTCTGAGAGCGGTGCGCCATTTAAATGGGTATGGATACACCTGAGGCCTTTGAGTCGCCCCACCCCCAGCCTAACCCTTTGCACATCAGGGATCCATATCCGCTTGTTATCACCCACAATGACGTAGGCCACCTCGCCGCTGCGGGTCATTAGCAGGGCCACCTGTCTCTGTATCTCAAATGAAAGGTTAGTGATCTGGCGGGTCAGTTCACGGGAAATGATCTCGTGACCGGATATTCTTCTGCGGTAAATTTTTTGAAGGCGTTTTAGCTGGTTGGCCTTGAGGCCGCCCGTTTTACCATGAACTTTGTCTATAGGTCGCTCCTAAACTGAGAAAATGAAGCTCCTGGAGTAGTGG
>DAOVAK010000805.1 GCA_030671095.1 Deltaproteobacteria bacterium
TCTTCTCTCTGCTCTATCCCAGTTCTCCATGAGCTCCTCACGATGGAGAAACGCCCATTCAAGCACCAAGGATATTACTGGTTGTGGCAACTTTCCTTCCATTATTCGCAAATCGTGGATCGAGAAAGCGGCCCTTTGCCCGGCATATTTGGCATGAAAAGAAAGGGGAAAGGAGGGGAAAGGGGACGTTATTTCTGAATTCACTTAACAGTACTCCTCAATTTCAGGGAGATCCTCGGAATTGGCCGCACGAAGAACAGCTGACGTCGTCACCCCAAGAAACCGCGCAACCTCCGCTCCTGGGTAGCCCATCTTCCGCACGGCCAGCTGGCAAAACATCCGCCGTACCCTGGAAACACTCCTCCTCCGGCTCCCCGAACGCAACTCCGATTGCGTAAGCCCCCCTCTCTTTACGATCTCATCGGCCAGAATCCCTAAATCATCATTCCGTGACGATAGCCTCAGCGTCTCCTTTTCGCGGTCATGGACTTCCAAAAGCAAACGCGCCACAAAATCACCACCCCCAAGTATTCTATAGTCAGACGCTGCCTTTGTCCCCCTCCTCCTCAACGCAAGAACTTGGGCCCATCCTCCTATGCTTCGCAAAAGCCCCCCTCCCACGAGTTCAGGTCTTCTACCTTGGGAGATCCCGCTTTGAACAAACATCTCATACCCCCGGACGGCTTCTTTTGTTCGCCGACCAAAATACCCAAGGACCGCATCTCTGTTTTGCCAGTCTCGCTTCACCTTCCCCAAAATCACCGAATGCCCGGTCCAGGGATATCTCGAAAGCGACACCACATCCTCTAGGATTCCGGCTCGCAATGGGTTGAGATGGATGTATCGGGTCAGCTCTAACAGATAAGGGTCCTCTTCACAGACGATCGATTTGTACCGGTTTTGAAACAAATGGCCCCGACGCTTGTGCCTCCGGTTGAAGTTGATGACATAGCCTGTGAGAAGCCTCCTCATGTTCTTGGATAGGGGCTGAACGCCCGTTCTCACCAAAAGGTGAAAATGATTATCCATAAGCGCCCAGGCGTAAACTATGAGCGTACCTGCTTGACAAAGCCCAGCAATGCGCGCCAGGAAATCTTCCCGATCCGTCCTGCTCTTGAATACTTTCGTCCCTTCAATCCCCCGGGCCATCACATGGTGCAAGGTCCCCGGGGCATCGAGTCTCGGCTGCCTGGGCATAACCATCACTTACACCATTCAACCCTAAATGTCAATTCAGAAACAACGTTATATTTAAGAGAATTAAAGGGTTATACCCCCAAGGGTAACACGAAAGAAGTTTATTACCAGTCTAGCAAAAGAAGAAACCTCCTGTTAAGAGATAGTGGTAAGAGAGTCAACCACCAAACTTAAACAGGAGGTTTCAGATGAACGAATTAGATCGTATCAGACTTGAGGAGTTTCGTCAATTGAGGGAAGAGATTCGAGGCTCGAAGGACTGTCTGATTGTGGGGATCGATGTGGCCAAGCAAAAGCACACTGCCTTTTTCGGCACGGCCACAGGTAAGACCCTGTTCAGACGGCTGGTCTTTGAGAACAGTCGAGAGGGGTTTGAGAGGCTACTTACTCAGGTCGAGGCCATGATGGTTCAACACGGTCTTGACAAGGTGGTTTTCGGGTTGG
>DAOVAK010000703.1 GCA_030671095.1 Deltaproteobacteria bacterium
TTTGCCTTCTTGCTGGTGATGTTGGCCATTTTATATATGAATTGGTTCAGGAAATCCAGGCTTGGATATCAATTACGGGCAATAACTTCAAATGAAGATGTTGCGGAGAGCTTAGGGATCAATGCCCATTGGGTTAAAGTCAAGGCCTACTGCATTACTGGTGTCTTTGCAGGTATGGGGGGAGCCTTCTACACCGTGTACTACAGCTATATAGACCCCTTCTCAGTGATGCATTTAGAGCTGTCCATTATGATCGCCTTGATGACTATGATAGGCGGCGCGGGCTCCATGTGGGGTCCAATAATCGGTGCAATGATTTTGATTCCCTTAGATCGTTACTTGGGTGCCTGGCTTGGAGGAAGAGGAATTATCGGGGTGGACTTCATGATTTACGCTATGATGGTGATGATAATATCAGCCTATGAACCCAAAGGAATCTGGGGTATAATAGAGAAAGTTCGGAGGAAGAGGTAGGCAGAGGCGCCATGGCATTATTGGAAGTAACCGATTTGACTAAAGATTTTGGCGGTGTAGCCGCTAACAGCCACATATCCCTTGAGATTGAAAAGGGGGGGATCATTGGGCTGATAGGTCCGAACGGTGCTGGAAAGACCACCTTGTTCAATTGCATTGTTGGGTATCACAGGCCGGACCAGGGTATAATACGATTCAAGGACAAAAATATCACCGGATTCAAACCCTTTCAGACGAATCGTCAGGGGATTGGCAGGACCTTTCAAATTATGAGTATTTCTGGAGACCTTACTGTATTGGAGAATGCGATGATAGGATCCTTCTGTAAGACCTCCGACCGTCAAACAGCAAGGCAAGGGGCATCCGAAATACTGAATCTTTTAGAATTGGAGAAAGACGGTAAAGCTTATCTGACTGAATTGCCTGTAGCCACTCAGAAGCGAGTTGGCCTTGCCACGGCCCTTGCTACCAAGCCAGAACTCCTGATGCTTGATGAGGTTGCGGCGGGCCTAAATCCAAAGGAAACGGAGGAGATGGTAGCCCTTCTACAAAAAATTCATAAGGCAAAGGATCTAACTCTTTTTCTCACAGAACATGTGATGGAAGTCGTTATGCCTATTTCCCAGCGTATCATCGTCTTGGACGGGGGACAAAAAATCGCAGAGGGAAGACCCCAAGACATTGCCAACGATGAAGGCGTGATCAAGGCCTATTTGGGTGAGAAGTATGTTAAAGGTAGAAAAAATAGAGGCTCGATATAGCGGTGTACCCGTAATCCACGATGTTTCCTTTCACGTTAATGAGGGAGAACTGATCTCGATTGTAGGGGCTAACGGTTCAGGCAAAACAACGTTGTTGAAGACTGTGGCCGGAACCCTCCATCCTACAAAAGGCAGCATCGAATTCGAGAATGAGGATATCAGCAGAAGTTCTACGGCCGAGATCGTGAGGAAGGGAATAACCTATGTCCCCGAGGAGAGGCGCATCTTCGGTCCCCTTTCCGTAGAAGAAAACCTGAGATTGGGGGCGTACATCATCGATAGCAGGGAGGAAACAGAAAACCACCTGGACTATGTGTACGGCCTCTTTCCCATTTTAGAGACGAGGCGGAAACAATTAGGGGAAACTCTTAGCGGTGGAGAACAGCAGATGCTTGCCATTGGGAGAGGCTTGATGTCAAACCCTAAACTGTTGATGCTGGATGAACCCTCTCTGGGGCTTATGCCCAAACTTGTAGATGAGATGCTGGAAGCGGTAGCTAAGTTGAAAGGGGAGGGCAAGACCATTCTACTTGTTGAACAGAATGTCAGAGAGGCATTGGAAATGGCGGACAGGGGATATGTATTGCAGACAGGTCGAACCATCTACAAGGGAACGGGAGAGGAACTCCTGGAGAGCGATATTGTGAAAAAAGCCTTTTTGGGGATCTGATCCGGTCTTACCTATTCCCAGATCCCTTCTGTAAAACTTCGAAACTTCACAATTCCAGACCATATTCTTTGATCTTACCGATCAGCATTGGCCTGCTGACTTCCAGGATTTTAGCGGCCTGTGTGCGATTCCCACTGGTGAGTTTGAGGGCCTTCTCGATAAGATTGCGCTCCATCCATTTGGAGGCTTTTTTGATAGAAAGGTCCTCGTCAGACCCAAGGTAGGGGGGAAGTTTTTGAGCTTTCATCATATTTTCAGGGAGCTCGGCGGGTGAAATCCATCTGCCG
>DAOVAK010000205.1 GCA_030671095.1 Deltaproteobacteria bacterium
CGCAGAAGCCCTCAGGATAAGTCCTAAGTTTTCCTTGGATTATTTAGCAAAGTCACGCCCACATATAGATCCAGCAAATACGGCGCGTTTCATTGAAGCTCTGCGCAAGGCGGGGCTGAAGTGAGGGAGGGCTTGCTACAACATCTAGTGGTACCCTTCTGAACCCCAAAAGTGAAGGGTTCTTGCCATAACGTTGAATCTAGCCAAATTCAAGAATACAACTTATAAGTTTTTGGGCCTTTCCAAAGTCCACAAGTAGAAAAAAATAACGCAATCACAGTAGATTGAAGCAGATAGTAAACTGCAACTTTCACAGACGTCGTACATCACGATTTTGTAAGAGTATAGCGGAAAAATACCAACTCAAGCAGGCTTATGACTGCTTGCAAAAAACAGTGCTTCCGAACTAATGAAATCGAGCGCAGTATGTATGATTTGGGGGCAAGGAATTTGTGATCTAATTTTGGTGAGTTTCAAACTTTTGTAAGACCCCTTAAGAATACTGATCAAATCAAAACTTAAGGCCTAAAAGATTGGGACATTCTTGGTTTTTAAGCAGAACTGACTTTATATACTTTGCAAAGGAGACCGCGAAGCGGCCATCCTCCACTGATTCGATTGCAAACGTCAGGGTCATCATCCGTTAACACATTAATATTTGACTTCCAGACTCCATGAAGAGATGGTTCCGCTCCATCTTCCTCCGGGAACCACCAGCCGTGCTGTGCATGGACCACTCTGGGATCGATCCCTTCAAGTATCTGGCATCTTTGCTTGATTCTTCCTCGGGGAGACTCGATCCATGCCCAATCTCCGTCCTCAATGCCCAATTCCTTTGCCGTATCCGGATGGATCTGCATGATGGGATGAGGGTGCATTTTTCTCATGGATTTTACTTGGCGATGCTCTGAGTGATAGAAAGGTACATGTCGGCCGCCAGTCGTCAGGATAAGGGGGTATTCCTTTGCTAGGTCTGGGCGGCTGTAAGGGGATTCTGCTGGCTCATAATACTGAGGCAGTGGGTCATAGCCGAGGTCTTCAAGGGTTTTCGAATAAAGCTCAATCTTCCCAGTAGAAGTTGCAAAACCCTCCTTCTTATATCGTTGATGCTCTTTTGGCGCGGAGAGATATCCACCTTTGTTCATAAACTCCCGAAAGGTTAGCCCGATTGGGCTTAGTCGAAAATCATACAGATCTTCAAGGGTCTCCCAGGGCCAATCATCCCTTTGGCCCAGTTGCAGCCCTAATTCCCGCCAGATATCATAGTCATCCCGTCGATCATATTGTCCCTCGACTGTTTTGGGCATTGCCCTTTCACTTCCAACGATTCCCGAGTAGGTCCAGAGCCAAGGTCTTTCCAAGTATGTGGTTGCGGGTAGCACATAATCGGCTAATTGGGCGCTGGGTGTCATGAAGAAATCCACAACAACATAAAGGTTTAAGCTCTTGAGAGCTTCATAAACGAGCTTCGTGTTCGGTACCGTCACCATAGGATTGCTGGAGAGGGTAATCATGCCTTTAACGGGGTAGGGTTCCCGCGTGAGGATGGCTCGGTATGTGGCGGGACCGTGTGCAAAGACTTCATAGGAGGTTCGGTTAAAGGCCTCATTCCCCCATACGTTTTTCACGTGGGCCTGTACCGAATCAAAGGCTTTTCGGGACATAAGACGGAAACGATCAATCCCAAGGGTCTTATTGATCTGCTCTGCAGATAGCCTATCATGAGCTGCAATAGCCTGCTCGTGGATAATCCCGGGACAGGGCGTTGCAAAAACATCACCCCCTTTGACATCCACATTTCCGCAAAGAGCTGAAAGAATGAAGTGAGCCTGCAAAGTCTCGATGCTATTACCAAGATGTTCGATCCCCATGCCATGACTAGTGACCCCGGGTTTGAGTGTGGCGTACCATTCGGCGGCCTGACTTATTCTATCAGCAGGGATCCAAGTGATCTCTGCCACTTTGTCAATGGGATATTGCTGGGCCCTTTCCTTAAGTTCGTCAAACCCATAACACCAGTTTTCCACAAAGTCTTTGTCATAGAGTTCTTTCTGAATGATATGGTTAATTAGGCCGAGGGCTAGGGCGCAGTCTGTTCCCGGACGAATTTGAAGCCACAGATCGGCATGTTTTACAGAGTCTATCCGTCGTGGATCAATGACAATGATTTTTGCCCCATACTCTTTGCGTGCATTTTTGGCCGCTTTCCAGAATACATCCCAGTATCGTGGACCTCCCCCACCCCAGAGCAGCACACACTTCGTATTGGGGCGGACAACAGGGAACAGGCGCCACCCAAAAAGGACGTGGCTCATGACACAAAATGGGCCGTAGCAAATCTGTCCTGCCCCGGTATGATTGGGGGATCCAAGGAGATTAAAAAACCGCTGTCTGATCTCATCATGTGTACGACCTGTTCCGCTTGTTGTGGCAATGGCTTCGGGACCATACCGATCGATGATCTTTTTCATTCGCTCGCAAATTTCTCCAAAGGCATCCTCCCATGAGATTTCTTGCCATGTGTTTTCTCCGCGTTCCCCTGCTCTTTTCAGCGGATAATTAAGCCTTCCGGGATGATAGAAATACTCGATGACATTTCTTCGGCGAGGACAGCCTTTGGTGACGGGATAGGAGGATTTTGTACCTGGGAAATCTTCATCGGGCTCCACAGAAACCAGGCGTCCAGCATCCACTGTGGCAGCCAACCGGCATGCATTGTGACATTGCACACATACTACCTTCTTTAATTCCATCATAATCTCCCAACGATTGAGGTCCTATTAGCCACTACAGATGACAATAGATATAGACTACCTTAATGCTTCCAAAGCTAATCTATTTAGTTAGAAGGGAACTAATTATGAATAGGCTGACATCGTATCTACTGTCAAGGGAAACCGTTTTTCAAATTTCATGTCGAAATCAATATTTTTGATCTGACCAGGCCGACGTAGTTATACTTCATATCTTGCTTTATTCTGAGATACTGGAATTTGGATATAGTTTGCCAAATATCTGCCTGAGAAAAGCCTAGAGAGGTTTCGATTACCAGTTCTAAGGTTGAAAAACCCGGAACTATAGATTACCCAAATAAACCTATCGTTTTTCGGGGGTCAAGATTTTTTAGTATTTTGCCACGAATGTGCAATTCTCAAGAATTGTAGATTAATCGAAAGTCTTTTGGGCTACTTACCGATCACATGCAGCTGCAAGATATGGAAGTTCTAAAGGGAGGGCGATGTTACGTGCACTAAAAAAGGTTTCGTCTGGGGAACTTCAGGCGAGGATCCAGGCTAGACGCGATGTAGCTACCGGGATTTTTCAAGCCAAGCCAAAGCTTCCTCTGCATCGTAGAACATCTGAAACTCAAACGGGGCATCTACCATCTCAGCCCATCCCTTGAACTGCTCCATAACCCCAACCACATATTCTTTCGGGGCTACAATCGCAACTCTACCCCCTCGTCTTTTCTCCAGTTGTTCAGGGGGTACTGTCCTCAGGTAAACGATGAGTTTATCAATGTGAGGCTGGCGTATGTCCACGTCAGCTTCCGCAAAATCCCAAAGTACATCCTTGGTAACTTCTCCAGAGAAGTACTCTTGCGCTGCCGTTAAGATTTCATCCACACTGACCTGTCCTGTGCAGACATAAATGATGAGGTCTTTCGATCGATCTTTGTGGATTACTATTGGAGCCATTGGAAACATCTAAGCAGCAGCAACGAGTGGTGTAGCAGCACCGAATTTCCTTTTCTCCTGAAACTGCTTATCGATTTATTTTTAAGGTGTCCCTTTTACTTTTTGAATTCCGGTTTTCTTTTCTGCAGAAATGCGGTGATTCCTTCTTTGGCGGCATCTGTGCAGGCGATCTCCCCGGATCCCTGGTAATTGATCTCCAGGGCCTCTGAAAGACTGTTTGCCGCCGCAGCAGACTGAACCGTCCTAAAAGCGATGGCAATGGCCTCTCTGCTGAGAGGCAGCTTGCCGGCCATTGGCTCCTCCGGGATGGGGAAGTCAGGGATATCCACTGGGCCTTCGGGAACCTTTGGGATTTTTCCCTGCAGGTTGTGAACTTCGGCGACGGCGGCACGAATTATATCAAGGTACCCATCCGAGACCTGGGCCACCATGCCGATATCAGCCGCTCCCTGTGCATTTATCTTTTTGGCCAGGCAGATCATTTCGTTAAACAGGGCAGCTCCCTTTGGCCATTTGCGATAGGGAATCACACATCCTCCTATCCCCGGCAGGATTCCGAGGGTGATCTCCGGGAATTGAAAGGTGGCATTGCTCGTGGCGGCCATGCTGTGGCACCGCATGGCCAGCTCAAGCCCGCCTCCCAGCGCCATGCCGTTCACTGCCGCCACAATGGGTTTGTCCATACTCCCGATATAATCCAGCAGGACGGCGCCGTCTCTTGCAGACTGGGCAGCGGCTTCTTTGTCCCCAAGGGTCTCGGGAAACCGGCCGATGTCTGCGCCCGCAGAAAAGGCCCTGGTTCCGTACCCTGTCAGCACAAAACCTCTTACTGCCCCATCATCGGCATTTTCCTCCAGTACAGCTACGACCTCATTTATGATCTCGTCACTGAGGGCATTCATGGCCTGCGGCCTTCGAATCGTGATGATTTTTACACCGTCCATCTCATCGACAAGAAGATGCCGATGAAACTTCTGGTAGTCTGCGACGGGTTGTTGGGGTTTCGGGAATCCGGGGCGTTCATTCTCGTATCTCTCCATGATTCTTAAGACTTCTTTTTCTCCGAGGTCCCGCATGATATCGAAGAGCCCTTTTCGGAAGCCCAGCCCCACCTGAGAACCGAAGTTGAGGTCCTCCTTTGTACCGATGCCCCGATCTGCGATATCAAAACTTTGGGAAAAGACAATGCCCAGCATTCTGTCCCGAATATGGCTTTTAATCTCTTCCGGGACCTCCACCTTTGTTCCGGGGCGTGGTACGTTCCACTTTTCAACGGAAAGGAAGATAGGCGCCGGCCGATAGCACTCTCCCTCTTCCATTTTCCGGGTATTGGTCTCATACACGATCGGGTTTCCGTTACCCAGGTTGACCACATAAAAAGGTCCTCCGAATACAAATTCCTGGGCCACGGCATCCACCTGTGCTGCATTTCCCACATTGAGAAGATGGGCCGCCTCATTCACCCAGTTTTCAAAGATCCGATTCAGCATGAAACAAATAACATTGTCAGTGATGACCGGTGCCTTGCCGGTCTGGGCAAAAAACCAGAACATATAGTCAATGGTCTCCTGACTCGCCCCTTCCCAGTTAATGACCTCCACGGCCAGGCTGCGCCAGGCAGGTGCAAAGAAATGTGTCACCGTCGTCCTTTCAGGATGTTTCATGTTTGAAAATATTCTGTCCGCCGGGATAGAACTGGTGTTGGATGTAATGATGGTATCCTCCCTCACAATCCCTTCCACCATCTCAAATATCCTTTTTTTCAAATCGAGGTTTTCGGTTGCCGCCTCAATCACCAGATCGCAATTAGTGATTTCTTCGTAATTGGTCGTATAGGTGATATTTTCCAAAACTGCCTGGACCTGCTCTTCTTTCATCTTTTTTCTGGCTACCGCCTTCTGGGCGTAACCATGAAAGCGTTTCTCAGCATTCTTGAGGGGTTCCTCGGCCACATCCACTAGAAAAAGTTTTCTGTCCGGCAACCCGCTCTTTAAATAATAACCGATATCCGGACCAATGGTCCCGGCACCGATAACCGCCATTT
>DAOVAK010000105.1 GCA_030671095.1 Deltaproteobacteria bacterium
CATCTCCGGAGCCTGTGCGCCTCAGGCGCATTGTCAAGGGTTCGCGGTAGCTTACTACAGCTTGACTTCGGCTGAGCTCAGTCGAAGCCCACCCTTGACGCCGTGGATCTGCAGCATCCTCGACTTTTGCAACGTTAGGGTGTACATCCCCTATTCCATGGTCTTTAGTTTTTCATATTCACGCTTGAGCTTCTCGGTGTGTGGGAGTCTGTACTCGTACTCGTAAAGCGCTCCTTCCCATGATCCGTAAATAGGATTGGGAAGCATTATCCATCTCTCCCCCCAGTAGGACTTGTACTGATTTGCCAAGCGCGTGCGATCTCTCAGGGTGACGCCTCTTCCCCTAACACCTGACACAAAATCGTTGAAATCATCACCAAGCAAAAGAAGGATCCTATAGTCGTTTGCCACATGCCTCCGCCGAGAGGATTTATCGGAACCCCATCCTTTTTCTTTTCTCATAAGGAGCGTATCTGGGTCCGTTTTTGTGGGAAACCCCAATTTCTCAAGATTATTCCGGGTGGCCTGTTCCAGACTCGCCGTTCTGTTGGTCACATAAAAGATCACCACATTCTTACTCTCTGCGTACTTTACGAACTCAAGGGCTCCGGGTACAGGGGGTGCTTTTGCCATAAACACCCATTTCTCCCAAAGGTCTCTGGTAAATGCCCTACCCTCCTTGACCAACTGCCCCTGAAACGGAGCGTTATCAAGCGCAGTCCTATCCACATCCAGGATCACAGCAGGTGGTAGATGCTGGTAATCTCTCAATTGCTCTGGGGCAGCTGTCCAGTCTTGATTTCTCATGGCCACGTCGAGCTTCTCTTTGGCCGCTCGATATGCCTGCTCAGCGCAAGCCCGATACTCGGCCGATGTCTGAACCCAAAGGACGGCTCGAAGCCCCTCATGCGTTTGGCGATCTGTTGAACATGATGGAAAAAGCATCGAAAGAAGTAGGAGTCCCAATCCCAGTCTCGTCAACCGCCTTGCTTTGGTGTATAGGACCGTTTTTCGCATTTATCTTGTCTCCGTATGTTCTTGTAAGCGACTCACCTGCTAAGTCTCGTTGCTGAGAGGACGTGGCCTGTGACGGGCGTCGGCAAATCTCGGGACCTGCTTCTCAGCAATCGTATTTCTTAATGCGGATACGAATTGGCCGAAAACATCCGTCTTGGCATTCCTGCCCTTGTAAGTCTCCAAGTCATGGAACATCTGCTTTCTCATTCCCTTTGATATTTCCAATTGAACGCCTGCCCCAGCTCGTCCTCTATTGCAGATGTTCCGTGGACTTCTCCCTCCTATCTTGGGGTTGGGACTCACCCTTACAAGAAATCCCGCATGAGAAAGGAGCGTGTGGATCTTCTGTTTCAGTGCCTTGTGAAGACCCCCAACATATACCACCTCCTCTTCATCCTCACAACCATGAACAGTGATCACTATCTCCTCTTTGCTCACAAGGCTAGCCAAACGAGGCTCATCAAATTCTTTACTTGTGATATGTAGATCAGAGTTGTCCGTTGCTTTTATACCTTCAAAACCATAGAAGGTGTGCTCAAGCCCCGCAACTTCTTTGGCTATCTCCATGGTGCCGAGTTCGATGCCCCCACCATGAGGAGCAACTATAGCTATACCCGAATTTCTTTCTCGAATGTGCACCCGATAGTCTACTCCCTCCTTTTGGTGGCGCTCCAGTTCTTCGTATGTTGTGTACTTGCCCATGTTCTTCAAACCTTGCCTTTGAGATACCGTTAATAAAAATCCCTCGACAGAATGCATATCAAATACTAAGATCCTGTTTCAAGCTATAAGTTAGCTCCGCTTCGCTCCCTCCGGGGCGTAGGCCCTACGGGCCGGAGGCCGCACTTGGAATAATGGAGTACTGGAGTAATGGGTTCAAAGGAATTCTTGACAGATAAGAATCGTCTTTTCCGCTTCTACACCCACCATTCCAATATTCTTCGCGCTCGCTTCACTCCGCTCAGTCCCCGCAAGCGGGTCCCCAGTTTCCATCATTCCACTTGGGTGGGACAAATCAAAGCACATTTAAGAATATTATGATTCAAATAAGTATTAGAAATTCCGAGACGTCATATTAGGTGAGATCTGGTGGAAAAAAAGAGGCTGTTTGAACCCGGAGATATGGTGTCCACCTTTACCGGCCAAGTGGGCATGGTCATCTCAAAAGAGGCCCTGGCCATGGTAAGGGGCCGCTTCAAAGAGGGGAGGCGGCCAGGTTACTATTTTGCGCAAGGGTGCTGCCAAAATCCGGATTACTTGACCCAGGTCCCAGTCTTCTTTGAGGATGGGTCCTTTGACGTGATGAGATCCATGAATATCAAGAAGAGAGCAGATCTTCCGCAAGAGAGGAGATCAACAATCCAAGAGATGATGGAAATAGAGCGTTAGGGCTAGGGATCAAAGGAAAGGAGGAATGAGATGGAGGATTGTATTTTTTGCAAGATCGTAAAGGGAGAGATCCCCTGCTTCAAGGTCTATGAAGACGACAGCGTCCTCGCCTTTGAAGATATCAACCCGATTGCCGAAGGGCATACCCTTATTGTCCCCAAGAAGCATGCCGAAAACCTCTGGGAGATCGGCGGTGAGGATCTCTCAGCCATTCACCTGGCCTCCCAAAAAATCATTCATGCCATAAAAGAGGCCCTCAACCCCACAGGGGTGGCTGTCTTACAGTTAAACGGCCGTGGGGTCAACCAGGTGGTTATGCACTATCACCTTCATCTAATGCCGCGCACCGGTGATAGCTCTGAGTTGCCTGTAAGCTGCTGGGATTTGAAAGCAGGTGATATGGAGGCGATCCAGAAAACTGCGGAAAAAATTGCTTCAGCTGTGAAATAAAGAGGTGACCACGTTTACGATGTAGGGTGGCCAGTTGTTTTCTTTACCTCACCGTGATGCGGGCACACGATCTTATTCTATAAGCTCCACATTCCAATAGAGGTAATCCCGCCAGGTCTGCGGAATTTCCCTGAAGCCTACAGTGATCCTGATGGCCGGGACCCATGTGGGACGCTTAGGCTTGCGGATAAGTTTCATGGAAACTTCGGAGGGTTTACGCCCACCTTTTTTCCTATTGCAATCGATGCAACAGGTCACGATGTTCTTCCATTCCGTCCTTCCCCCACGGGACTTGGGTATGACATGGTCGTAGGTGAGATCCTCTGTAGAGAATCGATCACCACAATATTGACACTTGTAGCGATCTCTTGCATAGATATTTTGCCTTGAAAATTTCACAGGGGTCTTTGGCCTTTTGACTATTCTTAGAAGACGCACCACGGACGGCAGCTTAACCGTGAAACTGACTGAGTGAATCTCACGACTATACTCCTCGATCACCTCCACCTTGCCAAGACAAAGCATGGTGATAGCCTTTTTCCAATTGATGATTCTCAAAGGCTCATAGGTGATATTTAGAAGCAGTACGTGTTCCATAATTCCAAGGCTTGGATGATAAACGCTAAAAGAAAGAATAGGCTTTGCAAAATTTGCATTAAACAATCTTTTTTAGACCAAAATTAACCAAAAGACAAGAAAAAAATAGAACAAATGATATAGGTATCCCAATTAAACAACAGAAAAATCTCGCCGTCCAAATCTGGCTGCGAAATAACCAGAATGTCTGGAATCAAGGCGTAAGTACCTGACAAAAAAAGATAATCCGGTTCATCGATAATTGGGATCAAAGTATTAGAGGACAAGAAAGCCTTATGTGGATCTACATCATCGTTGCATGCCTCATATACCTGCTGCTGACCCTCCTTTTCACCTACCTGATACATCAGCTACCAAGGCAACCTGTCCAGGACGCCCCAGATTGGGGCGAAGTGACTGATACCCGTATCCCTACCGGTGATGGGGGGTCATTAGAGGTCTGGCGGGTTGAACCTGACGGCCGTTCAAGAGGTGTGGTTGTTTTGGCTCATGGGTGGAGTAGGAATCGGGACAGGATGGTTGGCAGGGCCAGGCTTTTTGGGAAGCTGGGATTCACCACGGTCATGCATAGCGCCCGGGATCATGGGAGTTCAAGCCCCAACCGCTTCATGAATGCCCTTCGGTTTGCAGAGGACATCGAGACCGTATTAAGTTGGGTGAATGGACCCGTTCTGCTTTATGGACACTCGGCTGGTGCTGCAGCCGCCGTTATCGCAGCCAGACGGAATTCTGACGGAATAAAGCTTCTTTTCTTGGAAGGTTGTTACGCGAGAACCAGAGAGGCCCTTCTGAGCCTCTATCGTAACTACAATCTTATTTTCGGGACCTTCTTTGCCCCCATGGTCGTCCTCTGGATGGACATCTTTTACAAGAGGGGCCTGGATTCAATCAGCCCCGTCAAACTGGCTCCAGATATCGACGTGCCTGTACTGCTTATCCACGGCTCAAGGGACCAGAACTTTCCCCTCCATCATGTATGGAGACTGATGGATAGTTTTCCCGCTGGCCGCGCCGAACTATTCGTTGCCACAGATTCAGACCACAGTAGTTCCAGCCTTACACCTGAATATCGCGTGGCCATTAAATCTTTCGTGGCCCGCCACCTCCCACAATCCTGAGTTCCGAAGGGCCTGTCCTTGAAAAACCAGGCCTTGATTCTTAATGTTAAACAAGTCATTTTTTGTGCAAATTATCCAAGCACATGAGGAGGATAAAAAATGGATCTTCGTGAGTATTTTGAAAATGTAATTGGAGCCGGGGAGGAAACGGCTGAAGGGGAATAGCGGGGCGAAGCGGAGCTAACTTATCGGCCATGAAGAATGCTCAGAGAGTAAGAGAGGCCCTCCTCGGGTATCTCTCAGAAAAAGGAATCCAGTTTTCGCAAGTCTCCAGGGATGAGCTAGAAGGAAAGGCTGTCGTGGAATTCCCTTTTGACTTGGGCGTTCCACCTTCTATCCTGTGGGGTTCATTCAAGGATAAGACAAGGGAAATTATCTCGGTGGCCCATGAGGCGGGACACGTGATGGTATACAAGGAAATGAACAGGGATGAGGCCAGAACCTATCTTTGCACCATGTTTGCTTCCCATGGCATCGGACTGGAGAAGATTTCCCCTGCCGGACAGGAATTTATACTCGACGTTGAGGCAAATGCCTCCGCAACTGGAATCCGTATTCTGAAGGAAACGGGCGTTGACAAGGAAGATCTCAAGATCGTGAAGGAACTGATGTCAAATTGGTATGCCAGCTACGAAAAGTTGTGCCAGAAAGAGGTGGCAAGAAAGGTGAGGAAAAAGATCATCGAGAATGAAAACACGGCCTTCCTCGTTTCCGATCAAGGCTAGCAATTGACAGAGCCAATTACCACCCCTTGAAGGGGTGCGTTGATTACCCACCCTGAAAGGGTCTCTGTTTATCTCTCACAGAGCTCACAAAGAGCGCATAGGATAAAGATATTCCTCTACAAATTGCTTAACATGCCCTCCATGAGGGCGTTCAATCCACGCTACGCGGGATTGAACATGGGAGAAGTTCCTTAAAGGAAATAAATGAACACATTCATTTTTTCTTTTTAAGAACTTCTCCCATAACATGTTAAGCCATTGGCTGCCCATGACCTATCTCTGCGTACTCTGCGGGCTCGAGCGACCCCGAGCGCAGACGAGAGGGAGCGGGCGAGAGTTTAAAAGAGAATAACCATCCTTTCACCAGCGAAGCTTAACCACACCGTCCCGCAAAGTAGGAGGTTTTCCCAAATGATGAAAGTCTATCATCTCGTCTTCAAAATAATCACATGCGGGCTTTTTGGACCGTGGACCCCAAGGATCAGGTTCATTTCAATAAAATATATTATCACCGTCAGTAAGTTAGTAGACTCTTCAATTTGTTTCTTGACATGGATTCAAGGAGTTTCTAGTTTTAAAAGGTGTCATGACGTTCACAAGACAAAATAGGGAAAGGCAGGACAGGTGGCAAAATGAAAGTATTGGGAATCTACGGTAGTCCTCGCAAAGGAGGAAACACAGATCGGCTCTTAGACAAAGTATTAGAGGGAGCCAAATCCGCAGGAGCAGAAATCTCAAGCGTGTATGCGCGAGACCTGGACATGAGCGGATGCATTGAATGTGGCGGATGTGAAAAGACAGGAAAATGTGTTGTGAAGGACGATATGCAGGACGTCTATCCCCTCTTAGAAGAGGCTGATGTTATTTTCCTGGCGTCCCCCATCTTCTTTTATGGCGTCACGGCACAGGTCAAGGCCCTCATCGACCGCTCACAGGCCTGTTGGTCCAAGCGGATGTTGGAGAAAACGCCCGAGGAGAGGAAAACCTTTGATAGCGGGAAAGGCTATCTGATCGCAGTGGGTGCCACACGGGGTGAGAATCTGTTCGAGGGCGCCATTCTGACCGCCAGATACTTCTATGACGCGCTGGATATGACCTACGAGGGAGGTATCTTTTTCAGAAGCCTTGAGGAAAAAACTGCCGTCCAGAAAAATCCGGAAACCCTTCAAGAGGCTTTTAACTTGGGTCTGAAGGCCGTTTCATCATGAGCCCTAATAGCCTGGATGTTTGACTTCAATTTCTCCAAGCCAGCCCTGGCAAAAGCCGTTCGTCCAAACCTTTCTCCAAATTCCTTATCGTTCATCTGTAAGAACGCATCCGTTGCAGGTAGGTGGATCTGCATTGATGCTTCCCCTTCATTGAATGGACATACCTCCTGACATCGATCACAGCCGAAAAAGCAATCGCCCATCTTTCTGCCAATATCGCGCTTTGTCCTCCCTTTATGCTCGATGGTAAGATATGAAAGGCACTTTGAGGCATCAAGATAGAAGGGTTTTTCAAGGGCGCCTGTGGGGCAAGAATCGATGCACTGTGTGCAGGTCCCACATTGATTCTCCATGGGTTCAGTCGACAAAAATCCCAGGTTGGCAGTGGTCAGTATCTCTGCCAGATAAAAGTAGGAACCATGGCCAGGTATGATGAGCATGTTGTTTTTCCCGATAAAGCCAATGCCGGAAGAAGATGCGAAGCTCTTCTCTAAAATAGGAGCGGAATCCACACAGATCCTTGAATGGCTTCCCGGATAGATTTCCCCGATCACATCCACCAATTCTCCACATAAACCCTTTAGTCTCACATGATAGTCTTCCTCCGTCGGTTGGGAATATCTAGATACAGTGAAACCTTCCGGTGTTCCAGGTTTCTGCGAAGGATAGGGATAGGCAAGGGATATAACAGCTTTGCACCCCTTGAGCAGAATGGTGGGATCCTCCCGGATTTCCACATTTCTCTCGAGCCAGGACATGTCTGCGTTTTTTCGATCAGATAACCAGTCACGGAATTTGTCAAAATAGAGCGGCTTCGATGGCGGCGAAAATCCACAGGCTATAAAGCCCAGATCTTTAGCTTTGTTTACAATTGTTGAGATCATAACTTGTCCACCCCCACCCAACCGTTCGGCTGAGCTCACGCCGAAGCCCTCCCCCATCCGAGACTGTGTCGCAATTCGACAAAGCTGTCATTCCGGGCGAGCCCAAGGATTTTGGGCGAGACCCGGAATCCAGGAGGATCGTGTAATATCAAATCATTCTGGATCCCGGCTCGCATCCCGCTCCGCGGGACTTGGCCGGGATGACGAATTGCGGCACAGCCTCTCAAGGGGGAGGGAAAGATGCAGTGCACTGGGATCTTGCAGCGGCTACATCATTCGGGGAGAAGCGAGGAATCTAGATCATAGGGGGTCAAGCTCTCAAAACCGTCTTCGGTAACCAGGGCGGTCTGTTCAAACTGCGCTGAAAGAGAGCCGTCATTTGTTACTGCCGTCCAGTTGTCTGAAAGAATCTGGAGATCTTTCTTTCCTAGGTTGATCATGGGTTCGATGGTG
>DAOVAK010000306.1 GCA_030671095.1 Deltaproteobacteria bacterium
TTTTTTTGAGATGAATGAGCAAAAATCCCCACCTCGGGGGAGTCATCTTCAGGGCCTGGTGGAGCCGTTATCCCAATTGAGGCAGGAGACGGGAAAGGACCTGGTCATGGTCCTGGATAACCGTACCTACCAGCCCGAGGATGTGGAGGTGGAGGCCCTGTCCAGAGAGATGCGCCAACGCTTTCAGGATGTGGGTATCCCGGTCTATTCCAGCGCCGAGAGGGCATTGCAAGGGATCAGTCACGCACTGGCCACGCCTTAAGCGGGTGGCGGATCCTATGGCCCGAATTATTTACTTCAAAAAATAAGGAATTTCGAAGCTAAAAATCAGGTTTTCCCTGATTGCGATTTATCTTTTGCACCTCTAATATAGGCCCATCTGGAGGACGTTTTCCCACCTGTTGGACACCGGCTATGAGGATTTTCTCCGTGGCCCATTTCATGGGGAGATGAAAGTGTTGATGAGTAGAATTGAAGTCGTCGAACGAAGGAAGCATAAGAGATTCGAAGCAGAAGATGGTGCTTATGCTGCAGTCAGACCTCAATATGACAAAATCGGCCAAATCATAGACATCAGCCGAGGAGGCCTCGCCTTTCGTTACATGGTTTCGGGCAACCAGGAGGACAAATCTTCTGAACTGGACATCTTCTTGATAGGCGATGGTTTTCATTTGGACAAGGTGCCGTTTCAAACCGTTTCGGATCAGGAAATACCAGAGAGATTATGTGCCGGCTCCCAGACAATGCGCCGATGCGCCGTGCAATTCGGAGAGCTTACCCAGATGCAGACATTGCAGCTGGAAGAGTTTATCCGAAACCACATCATTGGCGGGGCTTGAGGTTTGACGACCCGCTTGAGTTTCTGCAGCACCAGGACAGGATGGATTCCAAGGTCATCATGTCGTCCACATGATGGTCAAAAAGGCGACAGCCCTGAAACCGCGAAATCCTCTTGAGCAGGATTAACTCCAATAAATTATTAATTCCTGGAGAGGTGCTGTATTTTCAGGTGCACTGAGCAGGTTATGCTCAGGCAGCATCATGGTATTCGAGCATATAATGAGTGACGACGGAGACAACACAGTTTTTGCAGAGGACAATTGGATTCGACTGGGTATCAAAAAATTCAATTTTAACGATTATGTGCTTTTCTTCAATCTCATCTGACGGGGCTTCTATGTCAGATTGCATTTCTGCAATCTCTTCTCCATCCTCAATGGGTTTTTCACAAACGTAGCACTCTGCCATTGTTTTACCCCCTTTCCAATACTGCATATTATACTATTCGGGGAGAATTATTCCAAAGGGAAATATGGGCATTGGGAGTAAGCATTATGGAACGTTCTGATCCTCTTTTCATCGTGGAAGTACTTTAAAACACTTGACTTTTTGGCAATACTCCGCTATCATATGTCTATCTCTTCTTCCTGCTATCCCTAATGAGAAACGCCCCAAAAAGACGCACACTTATCACCCGGCAGAACCTGGCGGTTCTGCAGGGAGCCGTGACATTCACATCCAAGGTATCCAAACCCCAGTCACGCCATCAGAACGTCTTCATTTCTCATAGGAGAGGTGAGGTTTTACGATAAGGCATAGGGTTCAATCCTGTTATTCCTGGTCGAGCCCTACAGCGAGATACCCCACTTCTCATCGTGGGAAGCGGGGGTTTTCTGTTGAAGAATTGGGCAATGGTCTGTCTAGTCTAGGGTAAACTCTGTTGATCTCCGAGGACATGGGTTTTCTAAGGAAAGAGAACATGATAAGGTGGGACGTATGCCTCACAGTTTCAGGGAAACCATTCAATTTTATTTGATTGACTGCAAGACACCGTTGGGAAAGCTGATTGATACTTTCAGGCATCATCCTCGTACCCTGGCAGGTCAGTCGCGTTGTGAAGGAGTGGTTACACATGGCGTCAAAGGAGGAGATCGTCTGCCCGGGATGCGGTCTCCGCTACCATGACAGGGACGCCTCCCATTGCAAGGCCTGTGGGCATCTTATTTACCAGGAGTATGACGGAGAGTAGCCTTCAGAAGGGGTAGGTCTCTTAGATCATTTGAACGAGAAGGTGGGTGGAACGATGGAATATTCCCTATATTTCGTGTCTGAAGATAAGGCGAGGCACTCGGCCGAGTTTTTGGGTAAGCATGGTTTTGAACTGCGAAAGCTGGGGTGGAGTCGAGCCAATGATTCATACTACGTGGTTGTAAGAAAGCCTATTCAGCCAGAGGAAGCGGAGCCGCTGCTTAGGGCGGTCTGCAAGAGATTCGGTGGGGTCTACAAGGACTACTTTTCAGAAACTGGACAGATAATAAAGCCAAGATAAGAATGAAGACCAGATGACCTCTCTAACCCGCTCCTGACGCGGCCGTGCCTGTTTTGGCGCCTCCTTGACACATAGGCGCATTTCCACTATATGCGGTCTTAGGAAGGACCAAAGGTAGGAGGCGAAAAGGTGCTTCGGAAAACGTCTCAGGAAGGAGGAAAGCCTATGTGGAGAAAATCTTTGGGGGGTCTTTTTGTGGTGCTGGTCTCCCTTTCAATGGCTCTGGTCACCCCTATCGGGGCAGGGGCAGCAGACAAACCATTTATCTTCGGCCTTCTCCTGGTGGGGCCTTACAATGATCACGGTTGGAGCCAGGCCCACTACGATGCCGGCAAGTATGTGGAGGAGCAGGTCCTGGGTGCCAAGATGATTTACATCGACAAGGTTAATCCGGCTGCCAGACCAGGGATCACCGTTCCTCAACTGGTGGACGATCTGGTGGCGAAAGGGGCCGAACTCATCATTGCCAACTCCGACGATATGAAAGATGGGACGAGGGAGGCGGCCCGGCTGCACCCCAAGACCTATTTTATTCATGTCTCAGGCGATGATGTGCTGACCGGTAAGGCGCCCGGAAACCTCTCCAACATCATGGGACGCATGGAATACGGCAAGATGATGGCGGGTTTTGTGGCTGCGCTGACGACAAAAACGGGAAAAATTGGCTACCTGGGTCCCCTAATCAATGAAGAGACAAGACGTTTGGCCGCGGCAAGCTATTTGGGGGCCCGCTATGCATGGGAAAAGGTGCTTCGCGAAAATCCCATGGATCTCAAGTACGATGTGAAATGGATCGGGTTCTGGTTCAACATCCCGGGCGTCACGGCAGATCCCACCCAGGTGGCACACAATTTCTTCAATACCGGTCATGATGTGGTCATCTCCGGTATCGATACAACAGAGGCCCTGGTGGTGGCCCGGCAGAAGAGGCAGGGGGGAAAGCAGGTCTGGGCCATCCCCTATGATTACAAAGGCGCCTGCTCAGGAGGTCCCGAGGCCTGCCTTGGCGTGCCCTACTTCAACTGGGGCCCCGGGTATGTGCATTTTGTCAAGGCGGTCATGCAGGGTGCGTGGAAGCAAGAATGGCTTTGGCTAGGGCCGGATTGGAAAAATATCAACAATCCGGATACCAGTCATGTGGGATTCCTGCAAGGGCAGGCCCTTTCCACGCCAGCCCAGAGGTCCCTTGATCGTTTCATTGGGGAGCTTGCCTCAGGGAAGGCAAAGCTCTTCAAGGGGCCACTCTTGTATCAAGACGGGTCTGTTTTCGTCAAAGCGGGACAGAGCGCCACGGACCAACAGATATGGTATATGGAACAACTCCTTAAGGGTATGACGGGTCAGAGCAAGACCAAGTGATCCGTTTTGGACACCTGCTAAAAGCGCGCACCTCTTTCATGCTGGGTGCCTGATGTTGGAGAGATCCAAGCCAAGGTATCCAGCATTCTTTTTTTTGTGCTATCTGAGCACTGTTAGGGGATTCTTGTAGGGTCGTCATGAGAATCGCGCTGCAGAATATACGAAAGCACTACGGAGACGTGCATGCCAACGACGGCATCCACATGGAGATCGCCGAAGGATCCATCCACGGCATCTTGGGCGAAAATGGGGCCGGCAAAAGCACCCTGATGAAAATCCTGGCCGGATATGTGCGCAAGAGCGACGGCACAATTGCACTGAACGACCAGCCAGTGGAATATAGGGGTCCTTCTCAGGCGACCAGCCTCGGTATAGGCATGCTCTACCAGGATCCCCTTGACTTCCCTCCACTCACCGTTCTGGAAAACTTTATAGTGGGACGCTGCCGGGGCGTTTCCGCCAAAGAGGCCCTTCATCGGCGGCAATTGCTGGAACGGGCCAAGGCCCTTGGCTTTCACCTGAATCCGGGCGGGCGAGTACGTGAACTGACGGTGGGTGAAAGACAGCAGCTTGAGCTCCTGAGGCTTCTGGCTTTAGGTGTTGAGGTACTCATTCTGGACGAGCCCACCACGGGTATATCAAGCATTCAGAGGCGGGTCCTTTTTGCAGCCCTCAAAAAGCTGTCCCACCAGAAAAAGACCGTTCTTCTCGTCTCTCACAAACTGGAAGACGTGGAGACCCTCTGCGATAGGCTCACTGTGCTGAGATCGGGACGCGTGGCTGGCGAGATGGATCGTCCCTTTGATACGAACAGGCTCTTGAGTTGGATGTTCGG
>DAOVAK010000608.1 GCA_030671095.1 Deltaproteobacteria bacterium
ATTTTATTCTGTTTTAGCCCACTTCTGATCACCATAGCTGCCTACCAGTTCAGAGGCGGGGATCACCATCACATTTTTTTCTAGTCGATGCTGATATTCTTTGAGAACTTGCAGCGTCTCCTTGTGGGGGTGGGCGATACCAATGGCGGCCCCCGAACGCCTTGCCATCCCCAGAAGTCGTTCCATTTGAAACCTTATGCGCTTCGGAGACAAATCATTATCCAGAAAAACATGTCGTCTGGCTGAGGGCAGGCCCATCTTTTTGGCCATCTCAAGGGCCACGGTTTCTTTTGTCGTCCTGCTGTCAATATAGAACAGCTTTCGCTTTTTTAGTTCACGCAAGACTATGCCCATCTTGTCATTTCTTTCCGTAAAACAAGATCCCATATGGTGATTCACTCCTCGGCTCCCTGCAACGCGACTCAAATGGGCCTCTAGTGTGCGCCTTATCTCCGTCTCATCCATATTCGTTAAAAGCGCTCCCGGGCCTGGATTCGAAGATGGGTAATTCTTGGGCTCCATGGGTAAGTGAAGCATGAGTTCGCGACCCCTTCTGTTTGCTTCTTGCACAATAGTTTCGGTGTAGGGGGCCATGGGCAGAACAGAAAAAGTGAGCGGCAGGTCTAATTGAAAAAAAGACATGGCCATATCACGATCGTAACCCAGGTCATCAATAATCAGTGCAATTCTCGGCAAACCTTCGTAGGGTTTTTCTTCATGTTCATCATAGATCAGCCTTATCCTGTGCGTATTCAGACCTAGCGCGGAAACGTGGGACACAATTTCGCGACCCGTTACCTCTCTGGTTTTGCAGGTTATTTGCGGGCTCAGTGGTTTCAATTTTGCGTTGATGCGTTTTCCGAGTCGAAGCGCGGCATGGCGGTTAGGAACGTTTATCAATAGCTCCGTAAGATTCCAGTCGTGTCCTTGTTTCGATTCAGGTTCTACTTCAGTGAAAACGACGCCCTTTTCCGCTTTTTCTCCCTGATAGACAGAATCATATATGGCATTGTCTATCTGGGTGATTGCTCGGTTAAGATCCGACTCAATGACGGATGCTTCTTCGTAGGGAGGAGGAGAAATCTGGGGCTTCAGGTGGGAAAGGCAAAGGCCCAGTCCTAGAGTGATCAGACTCCCAGAAAAAAGGGCATATACATGGACTATGCCCTTTTGATTTAGCCATATGTCCCTGCGGCTTCTCTTTCTTTTCCTAGTGAACATCTGCCATATCGACGATCAGGCGGGAGAGTGAGCAATTTCCACTGGGATAAGCGCCTCAGGGGGCAGTCTGTATCTGGGAAAAAATATTCCAGGTTTGAAGCAACTGCAGCGCGTGGCGAACTTGGTTATCCTTTTCCAGAAGTACCTTTACTCTCTCGTCTTCCTCTCTGTCTTCTCCACTTTTCTTCTTATCAAGCTCCTCTCCTGTCTCATTAGGGATGTGCCCCTTCAGGTCCTCTTCTCTCAGGAAATGGAGTTTCTCTTTTTCCTGCTTGTCTACTGGAGGTACGAATTCCACCTTTATATCAGGTGTAATCCCGCTCAACTGAATGGATTTGCCACTTGGTGTATAGTACTTTGCCGTCGTCAAGCGCAGTCCCGAACCATCGGATAAGGGCAAGATTGTCTGCACAGACCCCTTTCCGAAGGTTTTCGTGCCCAGCACCAAGGCCCTTTTATTATCCTGTAAGGCTCCGGCAACGATTTCTGCGGCACTTGCACTCCCACCGTTCACCAGGACAATGATGGGATAGTTCCTCGGCTTTTCATTCTTTTGTGCAGGTACCTCCATGTCCTGAGAATCATTTCTCCCCTTTGTGCTGACAATTAGCCCCGAGTCAAGAAAAAGATCCGAGACCCTTATCGCCTGCGTCAACAACCCTCCAGGATTGTTCCTCACGTCCAGGATGAGTCCTTTCAAGTCACGTCCGTTTTCGATTTTTTCCAAGGCCGAGGCCAAATCCTTGTCTGTCTTGCTCTGAAAACTGGAAACGCGAACATAGCCGATATCGGGGGTAAGTAGGTAGCTGCGAACACTCTTTAAGGGTATCACGTCACGAGTGATGGAATATTGAAGGGGTTTTTCAGCCCCTTCACGTCTGACGGTCAGCTTTACCTTGGTCCCCTTTGGGCCTCTTATGTTTTTGACTGCATCCATCAAGGTCATGTCGTTGGTTGGCTTATCATCGATTCCTATTATCTGGTCTCCCGCCTTTATTCCCGCCTCATATGCCGGGGTACCCTCAATGGGCGACACGACCGTAAGCACGTTGTCCCGGACGGTTATCTCAATGCCTACTCCTGTAAAACTCCCTTTGGTCTCGATGAGCAATTCCTGATGCTCCTCCTTTGTTAAGAAAGAGGAATGGGGATCGAGACTCTGGACCATCCCTTTGATGGCGCCGTAGATGAGTTTTTGAGGATCCTGAGGCTCCACATAGTTTTTTTCAATTTGCCGGAGCACTTCTGTGAAAATCTCTATGTTTTCATAAACATCGCTGGTTTCGGCCGTAACATGACGACTTTTGCCACTCACAAAAACCAATCCTCCCATCAGTAGGCATATTATGGCCATCAAAGATAGTTTCTTCGTACGTAATCTCATTATTATTCTCCTAAGAACTTCTTTACTTCTCCTT
>DAOVAK010000089.1 GCA_030671095.1 Deltaproteobacteria bacterium
TGGGACTCCTCGCAATTAAATTTTTTGAAAATTGAAAATTTCCTGAATATTGCAAATGAATCAGCCCGCGGACGACTTTGTTTATTCTTTAATCTTTAGTTTCCTCTAAACGACTCAACCACTCAACCACTCAACTAATCCAAAATCTCCACTTCTTGAAATTTGTAGAAATTCTGACGATACTCTTCCCATCTTCCTTCCTGGATGGCTCGGCGTATATCATCCATCAATCGGTTGTAGTAATAGAGATTATGAATCGTGTTTAATCTATAGGCCAAGAGCTCTTTTGCCATAAAAAGATGTCTTAAATAAGCCCGGGAGTAATGAGCGCACACGTAGCAATCGCAACTCTCATCTACCGATCGATCATCATCCGCGTAGCGGGCATTTTTGATAACGAGCTGGCCATTGCAGGTAAAAAGGGTCCCATTTCTGGCATTGCGTGTGGGCAGCACACAATCAAACATATCCACGCCAAGGGTGACGGCCTCGATAATGTCTTCGGGCTTGCCCACACCCATTAGGTAAACGGGTTTGTCCGTCGGCAGAAACTCCACGGTCTCCTTGATGACCCGTTCTCTACTATCCCTATCTTCTCCCACAGAAAGTCCGCCCAGGGCATACCCGTCAAAATTCATTTGGGTTAATTCTGCTGCGCTCAATTCTCTTAAATCTGGATACATTCCACCCTGGACGATGCCGAAGAGGGCCTGGTTTTTTCCCTCTTTGTACTCAATGCACCTTCTGGCCCAAAGACTGGTCAGTCTAACAGAATTCAGCACATACTCATAATCAGCAGGGTAGGGGGCACATTCATCAAAACTCATGATGATATCGGCCCCTAAGGCCTGCTGGATGACCATCGCCTCTTTGGGGCCGATGAAGTGCCGTGAGCCGTCAAGGTGGGATTGAAACGTGACCCCTTCCTCAGATATGGTCCTCAGCTTGGAGAGGCTATAAACCTGAAAACCGCCGCTATCCGTAAGGATGGGTCTGTCCCAGCTCATAAACCGATGCAGCCCGCCCAATTTTTCAACGATCCTGTATCCGGGACGCAAATAGAGGTGATAGGTGTTGGCCAAAATAATCTTGATACCCATCTCCTCCATATCTTCGGAGGAGACAGCCTTGACTGAACCCTGTGTTCCCACAGGCATGAATACCGGGGTTTCAAACTGCCCATGGGGAGTCCTGATCTCCCCCAACCTGGCCTTGCTCGTCCGAGATTTCTTGAGAACCTTAAATTCCAAAACAGAGTCAAGCCTAATTGAACCGCAGAAAGACACAGACGAATAGTTCCGCCGACGCGGCGGAACTATTACACTCTTGCCCTTCGGGCAGGTTGGGCCCAACAAAGGAACGGCGTCTGCGTGGGCCTGCGGGAAAAATAAATCTGGTTCAAACGATCAACATGGCGTCCCCATAACTATAGAATCGGTATTTTTTCTCGATGGCCCATGCGTATGCGTTCTTGATCAAGTCTAGGCCCCCAAAGGCAGAGACCAGGAAGAGCAGGGATGACTTGGGCAAATGAAAGTTTGTGACCATGCCATCCACCACCTTGAAGGAATACCCGGGGGTGATGACAAGATCTGTCTTCCCTCTGCCGGGGGCAACTTCACCGTTCCGCCCCGCAACGGTTTCCAAGGCTCTCACAACCGTGGTTCCCACCGCTATAACGCGTCTTCCATCTTTTTTGGCCATGTTAATAGCCTTGGCAGCATCAGGGTCAATGATGTATGCCTCTTCTCCGAGTCTGTGTTCTCTTATGTCCGCTGTCTTCACAGGACGGAAGGTCCCATGTCCCACATGGAGGGTCACATGGACCCAAGCGTATCCTGCTTGATTTAACTGGCCAATGAGTCCCTCGCTGAAATGTAGACCCGCCGTGGGTGCCGCTACAGCACCGGGCTTGAGCGCGAAGACAGTCTGGTACCTCTCCCTGTCCGTAGATGCGCGATAATCGCCTTTCTCTCTCTTTATATACGGCGGTAGAGGCATATAGCCTTTCTCTTGAAGCAGGGAATCGATAGATGAGACACCGTGAAAGTCGATCTTTACGAGACCATTATCTCCGAGATTTTTCACCGTCCCTGAGATGTTATTTTCAAAGAGCAGGTGGCCCCCTTTTTTGGGGCGCTTGGAGGACCTTAGCAGGCACCATCGCGTATTAGATCTTAAGGCATCCGAATTGGGGTGTTCCAGAACCAATATCTCGATCTGCCCGCCACTCTCCTTACGGCCAAAAAGCCTGGAAGGGACAACCTTGGTATTATTCACAACCAGGAGGTCCCCTGGCTCCAACAACCATGGAAGGTCGAAAAAATGATGGTCGGAAAACGACTTCTTGGAGCGTTCCACCAAAAGGAGACGAGAGCTGTCGCGACTCGTGGTGGGAACCTGTGCAATCAGTTCTTCCGGCAGGTCATAGTTGTAATCCTCAAGGTTGTACATGGAACAGTGTCTCTTCTCCGCTACGAAGAATTTATACCAACAAAGGCGTGTGTAACTGAACCCGCCTCATATGGCAAGCGGAGCGAGCCAGCTTGGTTTTAAGTGGCGTAAGTTAAACAAAATGACACTTAAAGTCAAACCATTTATTATCTGAACAGGTAGGCCATGACCAATCCTATGCACATGGCGGCAAAACCCATGGCCCTCAAATGGTGATCCGGAATCTCTTGCACCTTTTCCATCCATTTCTTCATCTTGCCGGGAAAGGCAAAATAGGGGAGGCCTTCTACGATAAGGACCAATCCTATCAGACAAAGGAGTAACTTCATTTCATTCACAATCCCTCACCAGATCTGAGCATTGCCGATTTATAATAGTTTCAACCGATTAGTGTGTCAACCGAAGCCCTTCTGAGCCCCCCTGATTCACCATCAAGGCGTCATCTCCCCGCCGAAACGGGATTTGTCCGCGCTGCGCTTGGACTCCCCACCCTGTGGGTGGGTCCCCAGTTTCGCAGGGCTCAACTTGCATCTCATACCTTGCTGTTGAGTAGGAATCCTCCACAACCCACTGATTCCAGTAATGATACATGATATAAACGGTGGGTCTGGAAGTCCACATAGTACTTGATATATGCACGAATATCAGTTAGCTTTTCCCCTAATCGCGTCAAAACTCGATCAGGTGTTACTGGTAGGGATATTAATCCGCCTCCGGCGCATAAAAATAGCGATTAACAGCGGTCGAATAACGGATAATATATGCTTGCCCCGCCTGCCCAGTGAAATCCCGAAGGGCTATTTCACCGGGGTGAAATCCGTCGCAGACGGCCATTTCACCGGGGACAATTAACCCCCAATTGGGCATTTTCGCTCAATTGGGGTTTTGACCATTTATAAATATTACGCGTGATGCCATGTTCCACTCGCCAAACAGCATAGTCATTGATCTATCCGCCCTTGAACACAACCTGAATCAGGTCAAGAGGCTCCTGGCTCCAGAGACGAGGATTATGGGCATTGTCAAATCAGATGCTTATGGCCACGGTTTGATACCGGTGTCCAAGGTCCTGGAAAACAATGGGATTGACTATCTAGGGGTGGCCCACCTATATGAAGCCCTGGAACTGAGAAATAATGGCATAAGACGGCCTATAGTCCTCCTGTGTGGGGTGCGGACGGGGGAAGAAGCCAAGGAAGCGGTGGAAAAGGACCTTACCCCGGTGCTCTTCGACCTGGAGATGGCTGAGGTGCTGGCAAAGGAGAGTGCCAGAAAGGGAAAGGGGATCCATGTCCAACTAAAGGTGGATACAGGGATGGGTCGGCTTGGAATTCCCCTATCGGACTTGGAGCCATTTATGAAAACTATCGCACAGTACAAAGGACTCCACTTGGAGGCCCTGGCTTCGCACCTTTCTTCGGCGGACGATCCTGCGAGCAACTTTACTGAAATTCAGATAGAGAACTTCAAAAAGGCCATTGACATTGGCCGTTCCATGGGATTTGAACTACTCCTGAACAATTTGGCCAACAGCGCTGGAATAATGGCCCATAAAGAGGCCCATTTTAGTCTGGTAAGGCCGGGTATAATTCTATATGGGGGGCTCCCCTCACCAGGATTCGGAAGTTCACTGCCCCTGAAGCCCGTCATGAATTTCAAGGGAGAGGTAGTCCAAGTTAGGGATTTGCCTGACAATACACCGGTAAGCTATGGCCGAACCTATTATACGAAGGGCACACAGAAAATAGCCGTCCTTTCGGCAGGCTACGGGGATGGGCTGCTCAGAGGCATGTCAAACAGGGGAAAAGTCCTGATTCAGGGCAAGAAAGTAGACGTTGTCGGTACGGTCTGCATGAACATGATCATGTGCGATGTGAGCGGACTAAAAGATATTACGCCTGGGAGCGAAGTGGTCTTCTTAGGCACGCAGGGAGAGGAGACCATAACGGGGGATGATATGGCCCATTGGACGGGAACCATCTCCTACGAGATCTTTTGCGCCATAGGTGTAGGAAATAGGAAGGAATACGTGGGATGAAGAGGGAGTTAAACCATATTCTAACAACGACGATTCAGCGATGCTTTGAAAAAGAGAAACTTCGTGAAACGCCCCTGCCGGACTATGTCATAGAGGTCCCCAACAACCCGGATCATGGTCATTTTGCCACGAATCTCCCTTTGACCCTGGCCTCATCCCAGAAACGAAAGCCCATTGAAATAGCGGGCATAATAGTAGAGCAGTTGGTGGATGATGGGCACCTTCTTGAAAAAGTGGAAATAGCCGGTCCCGGTTTCATAAACTTCATTATTAGAACAGAGCAGTGGCAGAAATTCCTGGCCAAGATAATCGCGATGGGCAGGAAGTATGGCCGGAGTGACTTGGGGGAGGGTGAAAAGATACTGGTGGAATATGTGAGTGCCAATCCAACCGGTCCCCTCCACCTGGGACATGGACGTGGAGCCGCGTTAGGAGATACCCTCAGCAGCATTCTCACCTTCTGTGGTTATGAAGTGGTTCGGGAATTTTATATCAACGATACAGGGCAGCAGATGAGACTCCTCGGGGAGTCCATTTATAGCCGTTGGAAACAGATGTCTGATCGTGCTTATCCATTCCCGGAAAACGGTTATCATGGCGAGTATATTTTAGATTTGGCCAATGAAGTGGTGAGCCAGATTGATCTGGCAAAAATGAGACCGGATGAGGCCGTAACCGACTGCGCAGAGCGGGGCAAAGAAAAGATGCTTGAGGAAATCAAAAGGGATCTTGACCATTTTCGGACCCGTTTTGATGTCTGGTACAGCGAAAGTGATCTTTACGCCTCCGGCCTGCTTGATGAATCCCTGGAAACGATCAGAAAGAAGGGTCAGCTCTATGAGAAGGACGGGGCTATATGGATAAAGACCATGGCGCTTGGGGATGACAAGGATAGAGTCGTGAGAAAAAACGATGGTGCTTATACCTATTTTGCCTCAGATATTGCCTATCACCTGGAAAAGTGGAAAAGGGGCTTTTCAATGGCCATCAACATCTGGGGGGCGGACCACCATGGGTATGTGCAGAGGATAAAGGCCGCTTTGAAGGCGAACGGCCTGAATGAGAACTGGCTTTCGGTCTTGCTTATTCAGCTGGTTAAGCTTTGGAAAGGGGGAGAGGAGATAAAGATGTCTAAGAGGGCAGGACAGTATGTCACCCTCAAAGAGCTTGTGGAGGAAGTGGGTGTGGATGCTGTGCGGTTTGTGTTTCTTACCAAGAACCATGATTCCCCCCTTGATTTTGATATAGACCTCGTAAAAAAGCATGACAGTGAAAATCCAGTCTATTACGTCCAATACGCCCATGCAAGAATCTGTAGCATTTTTAGGAAGGCCGATTCAGAGGGCATATCACTCCCACAAAGACCGGATCAGGTTCTGAGTCGGTTAACCCTGAATGAAGAGATGGTCCTTATTCGGCTCATGGCTGAATTCCCACCCCTCTTGGAGGATATATGCAAGAGTTTCGAACCACATCGTTTGACCTACTATCTCACGGAGCTGGCTTCTTCGTTTCATAGATATTTTAATCTGGGGACAAAAATCCCTGAGCATCGCATTGTTTACAAGGATACGGCCCTGAGTCAGGCAAGGCTTTTTCTGGCTGAAGCGGTACGGATTGTATTGTATAATGGACTTAATTTGCTCGGTATTAGCGCCCCGGAAAGGATGTAGATTGGACTGACAAAACAATGGCCAAGAAAAGATCGAGATCCAAGAAAAGATCTAAGAAATATCAAATCGAGTTTACGCCCCTATCCATTTTTTTGTGGGGGGGATGTCTCTTCTTTGTTCTGGCCTGGATATTTGTATTGGGAATCCTTGTGGGTCGCGGGTTCCTACCCGGTGCAATGACAGCACTATCCGACCTAAGAAATCAGATAGGCGTGTTACAGCAGAAGGTGAGCCGCGAGAGACCGCAGGACTTGGACCCGTCCAAAAAGCCCGATTCTGATCCTAAACTGGCATTCTACGACAAACTCGCCAGCAAAAAGGAGGAGACGCTAAAGGAAACGGTGCCGCGAAGAAATGCCAAGAAAAGTACCAGAAAAAAGGCTAATGCCACGAATACCCATTCTTCACGGCAATTTTCCCCAAAAAGGGAGTCATCGGGTGCCCAAAAAGCGACGGACCAAAATCGAGTGGGAACCTCAAAGGTGTCACGGCTAGAGAAGAAGGAGAAATATACAGTCCAACTCGCTTCCTTGGATGAAAAAAACAAGGCTGAGAAGTTTATCGGTGATTTGATACAGCGCGGATACCCAGCCTATTTCTATGAGGCAAAGGTGAAAGGCAAAACCTACTACAGGGTAAGGTGTGGGACGTTCCCCAGCAGAAAGGCAGCGGAAGATTACGCCAGGAAACTGGGAAAGCAAGCGGGCATAAAAGGTTTTGTTTCCAGGATTGAGTGAGGTTATGATAAGGAAGGCCCTTATACAGGACGTTAAATCCATACATGGTCTATTGAGCTATTATGCAGATCAGGGCCTTTTGCTGCCCAGATCTCTAAGCGAGTTGTATGATCACTTGAGGGCTCATTTTGTCGTAGAAGAGAAAGGGACGCAGAAATCGATCATCGGCGTATCGGCAGTGGGTATATGCTGGGAGGATTTGGCTGAAATTCGGTCGCTGGCCATTGCCAAAGATGAACAGGGAAAAGGCTTGGGCTCTCAATTGGTGGAAACATGTCTCGAAGAGGCCCGATCCCTGGGGTTAAAAAAGGTTTTCACCCTCTCCTATGTTCCAGGCTTCTTCTCTAAGTTGGGCTTTAAAGAGGTGGAGAAGTCGGTTCTTCCCCATAAGATATGGGCTGATTGCTTGAAATGCCCGAAATTTCCAGATTGCGATGAGACGGCGATGATGATTGATCTGTAGAGTAGATTGGAGTACTGGAGCACTGGAGTGATGGCCCGCCCTGGCGCGAACCATCGAGAGGTCCCAGGTGGGGATATAGCGATTTGGGACGCGGAAACCATAAAAAGAAATTGTAAGCCAGGTCTGGACCAGGGAGTAATGGAAACAGAGGGAAAGGATCTTTCCAGCGCTTATTCCCCAGTACTCCAATACTCCAATACTCCAATACTCCGTTACTCCATGTTTATCTTAGGAGGTTCTAATGTTTGGCATTGGACTGCCAGAATTGATTATTATCATGGTTATAGCCCTGATTGTAATCGGTCCGAGCAAATTGCCTGACCTGGCCAAGGCACTTGGCAAGGGAATGGCCGAATTCAGAAAGGCCACCCAGGAGATCAAGGATAGCCTGGATCTGGATGGGGATATTGAGGAAGTGAAAAAGGATTTGGTGGATTCCATAACCGGTCTGGATGAGCCAGTAGATCTGCCAGAGTTAGAAAAACAAGAAGAGCAAGAACCCAAATATAATGACTTTGATGAGGTTCTTGCAGACTATGAGAAAAGCAAGGAGGAAGCCGAACCATCAGCGCAGATAGGAGAAGAGGCCTCTCCGGAGGAGACAAAAAAGGATGAATGATGAGGAAAAACGGCCCTTTTTGAGCCATCTGGAGGAATTGAGAAAAAGGCTCATTACCTGCGCCATTGCTGTAGGGGTCGGCTTTGTCATCTCCTATATTTTCGCAGAAAGGCTGTTCCAGATACTAGTTACACCCCTGACGCGTATCATGCCGGAGGGAGATAGGCTCATCTTCACCAATCTGCCCGAAATGTTTCTCACCTATCTCAAAACCGCCTTTGTTTGCGGGATCTTGTTGACCGCCCCTGTGCTTTTTCATCAACTCTGGATGTTCATTGCCCCCGGTCTCTACCAGCACGAGAAAAAGCTTGCCATCCCCTTTGTTGTCTTCTCCACCATTCTCTTCGTGGGAGGCGCACTGTTCGGCTACTTCGTCGTCTTTCCCTTTGGTTTCAAGTTCTTCTTGGGATTTGCCAATGAATACATCCAGGCCCTCCCCTCTGTGAAGCAATATTTCTCTTTCGCCATCAAACTCCTGTTTGCCTTCGGTATCGTCTTTGAACTCCCTGTGGTGGC
>DAOVAK010000297.1 GCA_030671095.1 Deltaproteobacteria bacterium
GATCCATGGTCACCTTCATGCGTCCACCGCCAGACGCAATACAGTAATCCATTCCCTTTTCATTGGAAATTGCTTCCAATTTTTTCTCAGTGGGAATGACATAATCCAGGGCGGACCTTTCACCCACGTCTCGGCCATCAAGCAGGGCATGCACACAGACCCTTTTAAGACCCAATTCGGCACATCTATCAATCAGTTTATATAGTTGGTCAATATGGGAATGCACGTTCCCATCAGAAAGGAGGCCTATGAAATGGACTGTCCCGCCCTTTCTGGCCCGCTCAACCATATCCTGCCAGAGGTTTGTTTGAAAAATCTCGCCTGTCTGAAGGGCCCTATTGACCAGACGGGCCCCCTGCTCAAATACCCTCCCTGCGCCAAGGGCATTGTGCCCCACTTCGCTGTTGCCCATATCCTTATCGCTCGGAAGTCCCACAGCGGTTCCATGGGCCTGCAGTTGTGTATAGAGCTTAGAGCTGAATAGCCGATCCAAGGTGGGCGTTTTGGCCAAATAGACCGCATTGCTTTCATCCTGCCGGCCAATACCGATGCCGTCCATGATGATAAGCAGGAGTGGTCCCTTACGTCCTTGAAAGGACTTCAGTCTTTTGAGCGTGAGTGACATATCGATGGTTGGTAATATCTTAGCCGACTGAAATTGAGATTCTGTTATCTTGGCCATGAGGGTCTCTTTTGAAGACCACAACCCAAATGACTCCAGGGATTCTTACCGCCCTAAAATTCTCCTTTCGGAAAATTTTAGATAGCGCCCCCGGGCAACCGAGGCCTTTTAAGCCTCCCGAATGCTTTCGGGAGGCGCCTTATAAAATCCCATAAGGGATTTTATTGAACTTCCCTGACGACTCTAAAACCGAGGGTGTTGTGTTTGGTGGCAGGGTGGGCAAAGTTCCGGTTGGCGGAGCGGCATGCCCTTCCATATTTGAACCAGCTTCCTCCCCGACGAACTCTCTCTGTTCCAGTCTTAACGCCCTTGGGATCTACGACAGCAGTATGGGGATACTTTCCATACCAATCCTGGACCCACTCCCAGACATTTCCGTGCATCTCGTATAGGCCCCAGGCATTGGGTGGATAGCCCTTCACAGGGGCCGGGCTGTCAGTTGCCAGTCCCCTGGACTTCACATAGTCCACACAGTCTTCTGATTTCAGGGTATTGTTGCTGTACATGGCCTTTGTACAGTCGATATCCTTCCCCCAACTATAGGCCTTTTGACTACCCGCTCGGGAGGCATATTCCCATTCAGCCTCTGTGGGAAGACGATAGACACCCTCGTTGAGGGCATTCAACTTTTTGATGAAATCAACACAATCAAACCAGGAGACCTTGACTATCGGTTTGTTCCCCTCCCCCCTTCTCCTAAAAAGGCCAAAAAACCTTTTTCCCATCAGCGCCCGCCATTGTTTCAAGGTGACTTCGGTGGTCTGCATATAGAAAGGCTTGCTAATGGTGACTTGGTGCTGTACCTCGTCTTTATTGCGACTGGGTTCGTCCGGGGGACTACCCATCATGAAAATGCCCGCAGGAATGAGCACAAACTCCATCCCTATTGAGTTGGTAAATCCTTTCTCAGCACAGAGCCCGCGAGCAGGCATAAAGATTTGAATCCATAGAAGGAGGAAGATAAAAACGGATACAAGGCCCATTCTCTTTGCTATTGAAGCCATAAGTGCCCTCCCCTGCTTCCATTCATTTCGTTCGGTGGACGTTTTGAGATGTGATTATGGAAGAAGTACTATTTATATATAAAAGCCATTTTCATGGTCAAGAAAAATGGGGCCGTGATGATCTGAAAACCTTGATTTTCCGCTTTTTCACTCGCCCGGACTCGACCTTCGTCGCCGAAGAGGCTTCTTCGGCGCAGTTCCACTTGGTTTCGCCACACATGCCCCGCGCCACTGAGAATATCAGTACGTCTTTAGAGTTTGAAAAATTTATGCAACTCAAAAGAGTATATAAGGCGAGAAAAGTCGGATCAAGCGGAAAGATTCACAAAACATGGGGGGTAAGCAATTTGATTGCCAGAGAGAGTCTCGGTTATTAAAACTCAACTGTCAAAAGACATCGAGCAGATATTCTTCCTTTCTCATTTCCGTATATACAGACAAATCTGGGAGACTAAGTACGCTTCTCGCGAAACCAAAGACCTGCTCATATTCGAAGCTCATCCCCATTTTTGCATAATATTTTTCTAATATTCTCTTCGGCCTGAAGTCACTAAACTGGCATGGTATTGATAGTAAAGGAATCTGCTCTTGTGCTATGAGTTTCAAAATATCACCGTTATTGTACTTAATAAGCGGCCTGAAAATCGTGTACCCCTCCTTCATCTTGAGCAGAGGGTAAAAACGCTGGGCTGTTTCTGTGAACCTTCTGTTTTTTTCATCATTACTCCCCTTATCAGAATTAGAAAATCTGCCACTGAGCACGCGCTCTACAGAATAGCTCACAATATCCCAAAGGGTATAACAAGTTATGAGGACAAGGCTCTCCCAGTCCTTTATTGTGCTCATTAAAGAGGTTTTGAGCATCTTCTTTCTTAATTTTTGGCATGGGATACAAGGACTTTCTGCATTTTTGATGTAGTCATCCGTCTCCCCCATATCATGCCATGTAACCGCCACACCCCTTTTCCGCCAATAGGATTCAAGCCTTTTCATTTCCTCATCGGTGTATCTATGAATTGGATAAGCTCCAGCATGTGCTTCGAAACCAAATCCAAATTCCTTGGCTGCCTTGCAAATAAAGTCCATTGCGAGAGAGGAATCCTTACCTCCTGAGTACAACAAAAGCACATTTTTATGGGGGAAGCTCTCCAGAACGGATTCATACTCTGCTCGCCAAGCAGCATAACCTAAGGGTGAGTTCATCGTTTCCACCTTGCTCTATAAATTTTTTAACGACTTAAGCTTATGCAATCGGTGCTTAAACGCTCCAGACTCTGAGCGCTCACGTCCACACCCAAACCAGGACCTTCCAGGGGCTTGGCCTCACCCCCTGGACCAAAAGATACGTGTTCAAGGGTGATGTTCTCCTTTAGTAAAAACGCATCATATGAACCATCGTAATAGGCGGCATCTCCGCACAGAAGGCTTAATGCCCTACCCGCGGCAGAAAGAATTCCCGATTCCCCCAACTGGCAACCGATTTGAAAGGGAATCCCACGATACCGCAGGTATTCTATGACCTTTAAGGAATTTCGAAATCCACCACACTTGGATAATCTGACATTGATCATTTTGTAATGGCCCTCTTTAATGACTTTCTTAACCTCGTCTAAAGAGCAAGCTGATTCGTCGGCCATCAGAATTGCCCCGTTATTCTGGAGCGCTTCGGCAAATTCGGCAATGTGTGGGTCTTCCGGCCACATGGGCTGTTCTACAATCTTAACCTTGTGGGCCTCGATGAGAGGTATATGTTCGTAAGCAAGATCAATATCCCAAGCAGCATTGCTGTCAATCCTCAACCCAAGGTTGTCTCCAAACATAAGTTTAACCGCTTCAAATACACCACTGTTCTGTTGAAAATCGTGACCCATCTTTAGGCGTAATTGACTAATTCCTATCTTTCCAATCAATCGGCATATTTCCACGATTCGCTCCGTATCCGCGAGAGGTATAGAGGCGCCATAGTGGACCTTGTTGACATAGAAATCTTTGGGAAAATAATCTACCGTAGATCTGTTCTGTAGCCTTCCTAAGGTGTCCAGAAGAGACATTTCGATGGCGCAGATGGCAGAATTATGCTCCTTTGAATTGGGAAGACTATCCACAAAGTCCCATATTTGGGATATCTCATTCAGCTCCCAAGGAAAAGAATCCTTCCGCACGAAATTGTCCACACTTTTGGATGCGCTTTCTTGTGACTCCGCGGTAACATAGGGGCGGGGAGCACCTTCTCCATATCCTTTTATATTCCCTTGATCCGCGATGATCTCCACGATAACATTTTTAACCGATGGCCTTTTCTTTCGAGCGTGACGGAAATCGATAGAAAAAGGAAGTGTGACTTTGTATATGTTAATCTGATCTATTCTCACGTTCTTTTATTCCCATCTGGCTGCGTAGACCGTGGGAAGGCTCAGCGGGCAGGGTTAAAATAAAGGTCGTCCCTTCATTAACCTTACTTCTTACCTCGATGATACCTCCATGGTCCTGCATGCTCTGATCCGCTATAAAGAGACCGAGACCCGTCCCGTCATGCATGTCACTCCTGTGCTTGGTGGTAAAATAAGGGTCAAATATCATGTCCATATTAGATGGGGAAATTCCAACGCCGCTGTCTTTGATTTCAATGCGAATGCTCTCTGGCTTCCCCTTTTCAATGTGGTATTCGGTTGAGATCTCGATCTTTCCCCCTTCTGGTGTAAACTCCGCCGCATTTGAAAGGAGATTGAGGAAAACCTGTTTCATTTTTTCAGGGTCTATCCATACTTGACCGATCTCCGAATCAAACTGACGTATGACGTCAATCTTCTTGGCATTGGTTTGTGGAGAAACAAGTAGGATCATTTTATCAATCAGGCCGTTCAGATCATCGAACTTGAATTGGGACTCT
>DAOVAK010000727.1 GCA_030671095.1 Deltaproteobacteria bacterium
AAACTCTTGTGGCTAACATTATAATAGATTTGGTGGGAAATCTTGATGCTACATCTTCAAGCTATTTAACTGGGTAAATCCCGTCTAATTAAAGTCTCTGCGGCTCCGAGGGCTCTGTGAGAGATAAACAAGACCCTTTAGGGGTAATTATCAAGCCACCCTTTTTAGGGGTGGTAATTGACTTTTGAAAAAAGATATCCCCAGGGCGTCTGATTTTACTTAGCTCAGCTCCAAAACTCGCTAAAAAAAACGCCATGTTTGAACAGTTACAGCAATCAAGATTTGATATGACAATTCTAAGATAGGCGCTCCTCCATTCCAGGACTAAGCTCAACCGTCAGTTAGCTAGAGATGGCGAGATATTGATGACTTTTAATATTGCTATTGCTGGAACCGGCAGTATCGCCGATGACCAGCTTGCTCCCGCTCTTGGCCAGGTGGAGGATGCTCAGCTCTGGAGCATTTTGAGTCGCGAGGTTGATCGAGGTCGTGAATTCGCAGACCGCCACGGAGCTCGGGCCCCGAATCCAGTCCACACCACACTCAACTCGTTACTCTCTGACCCAGAACTTGACGCGATAATCATTGCAACTCCGGATAGGCTGCATGTTGAGCAAACGCTAGCCGCTGCTTCCGCGGGCAAGCATGTGCTTGTGGAGAAGCCCATGGCGACGGATGTGGAAGAAGCCAAGGCTATGGTACAAGCATGTCATGATGCTAAGGTTCAGCTAGGTGTGGGGTATCACCTCCGTTGGCACAACGGCCATCGGAAGCTTTTAGAGGCGGTTCGCGCCGGTGAGTTTGGCCAACTGCGTCATATGCGAGTGCTATGGACATCGCGATCAGCTGATGCAAATAACTGGCGTGCTTCATCTGAAGTGGGCAGATGGTGGAGTCTCGCTGCTTTTGGGACCCATTGCCTTGACATGATACGCTGGATTATGGTGCCGCAGTGCGGTGAGGTTGTATCTCTGAGAAGTATTATTAGCCGAGATTTTTGGAAAGGGCCCCACGACGAAACAGCCTTGGTATCCTTCCGTTTTAGATCAGGGGCCACAGGTGAGTTTTGCTCCTCCATCCTCTTCGATTCCATCTCAAGACTCGAAATATATGGCAATAAAGGATACGCTGTTGGTGAAGGGACACTTGGAAGAGAGGGCAGTGGAAAAGTGCGAACTCATTTGGGAGAGCTGAAGTTCAGTATCTCTAACCCGTTCGTTGGAGAAATCACAGACTTCGTAGCTGCTATAAGGGGACAGAGGCAACCTGAAGTGGATGGCAATGAAGGGCTACGTAATGTTGAGCTTTTGGTGAGGGCAGCTTCTCCCCCCTACGTCCCCACCTCATGAAATCTGTCTATGTGGAGCCAGCTGAATTCAGGTCGTCTCGGAGCGTACGGATTCTTTTCCCTCGGATAACCCTCCTCTCCTGGTTCCCCAATTTTCAATATGGCCGTCACCTCATAACCTTCCGGAAGGCCAAGAGCTCTTTCAGCCTCTTTCTTCCCTTCACCCCAGTAAAGAACGATCCCGCTTCCTAATCCTTCTGCAACAGCTGCCAAGGACATGTTTTCGATACAGAGCCACACGCTTCTTTCCCACTCTACTATGTTACAGACGGCAACAATGCTGGCGCTCCGGAAAGATTCTTTCTGAACGTTTGCAATGCTTTCAACAGCGTCTGCTCCTTTTGCAGTTCCGGGTGGGTCCTTTCGGGTCTGTTGTTTTTTAATCTCAGAAAGCTGATCAATGATTTCTTGATCTCTAACAATAATAAATTCCCAGGGTTGACGGTTAACGGCAGAGGGCGCTTTGGTCCCTGCCAAAATGATCTTCCGCAATTGTTCTTCTGAGGCTCCACTCTTAAAAATGCGAATGGTTCTCCGTTTTTCGATCGCTTCATACAAGTCCATTTTTCTCCTCCTTTATTTCAATGGCTCTGCCCCCGCCATTTTTTCTCCCTTGTTCACAGCATATACCACCCCTGAATAGCTCATTCCCGCACGTTTTGCTAAAGAGGTAACGCTGATCTCCAGTTCTCGAACCGCCTTAATATAATGTTAATACAGGAATATCAACTGATTTACCAT
>DAOVAK010000177.1 GCA_030671095.1 Deltaproteobacteria bacterium
TGAAGGTTTTTGTGTTGGCTCTTCTGGTTTTGGCCTTGACAGTACCCCCGGTCATGGCCGCCGGACCGATCAAGGTCGGTATCATCCAGGGATTGAGCGGCCCCTATGAGATATACGGAAAGGCCGAAGTCACCGGCTTTAAAATGGGGCTGGAATACTCCACCAATGGAACCAATAAAATCATCGGAAGGGATGTGAAGCTATTCGTTGAGGACACACAGCTCAAGGCAGCGAGAGCCAAGATGCTCCTCACCAAACTCTATAGCGACGACAAGGTGGACCTGGCAATAGGACCAACGAGCAGTGGCGTGGCTTTGGCCGTGCTTCCTGTGGCCCAACAGTTCAAGAAGATCCTCATCGTTGAGCCTGCGGTGGCAGACTCTATTACGGGCAAATTCTGGAACCGTTACATATTTCGAACGGGTCGGAACTCCAGTCAAGATGCCATTTCCAATGCTGCGGCCATAGCCAAGCCCGGGGTTAGCATCGCCTGCATCGGACAGGACTATGCCTTTGGCCGGGACGGAATCGCAGCTTACAAGCGGGCAGCGGAGAACCTCGGTGCAAAGGTGGTCCATGAGGAGTTCTGCGACCCCAAGGGAACAGATTTCACGGCACCGGTCCAAAAGATTATCGAGGCCCTGAGGGACAGGCCGAAGCCCAAGTATGTCTGGATCATCTGGGCTGGAAAGGGTGGTCCTTTGCCCCAGTTGATGGCAGCCGGGCTCAACAAATACGGCATCGAGATTACCAGTGGAGGTAATGTCCTGGCAGCCCTCAAGCTGATGAAGCCGCTCAAGGGGATGAAGGGTTCGATCTACTACTATTACGAGAACCCTAACAACCCGGTGAACGACTGGCTGGTGAAAGAACACTTAAAGCGCTTCAACGAGCCCCCGGATTTCTTCACGTGTGGAGGCTTTGCTGCAGCCAGCGCTGTGGTGACAGGCATCACAAAGGCAGGAAGCACAGACGCCGAGAAGCTCATCTCCACCATGGAAGGCATGGTGTTTATGACTCCAAAGGGAACGATGATCTTCCGAAAAGATGATCACCAGGCCCTTCAGTCCATGTTTGCATTCCAGCTCGATGTCAAACCGGATGTGGAGTGGGCTATCCCCGTGCTCCTGAGAGATATGTCCCCTGCGGAGACGGCCCCACCCATTATGAATAAACGATAAGACGGGGTACGTTCACATCAGACCCACCGGGCAATCTGCCCGCGTGGGTCTGAGGATGAAACAATTATTTACTACGGAGAGCACTAAGTAATTTACTCTCAAGGCAACCATAACATCCTTAAGAAAAGCCTTGGAGGCCCCCACCGTTCACCGATGATTGATAAGAACGCAGATCCCATCATAGAGACCAAAGACCTGACCATCCACTTTGGCGGGCATGTGGCCGTGGACCATGTGAATCTCAGGATCGAGCCTTTCGTCCTGAAGTCCATTATCGGCCCGAACGGGGCGGGGAAGACCACCTTGTTCAACCTGATGACCGGCCAGTACAGACCCACCGAGGGGAAGGTCTTCCTGAAGGGGAAGGATATTACCCATCTGGGCACGGCCCAAAGGACTCGCCTGGGAATGGGCCGAGCCTTTCAGCTGACCAATATATTTCCCCTTCTGAGTGTCCTGGAGAACGTGCGGGTTGCTATTCAGTCACGCAAGGGCTTTGGGTTGAACTTCTGGAGAAACTACCTCCATTTCTCGGGGATAGAGGATGAGGCCTATTCCATCCTTAAGGATGTTCTCCTGGATGAAAAATGGGCTGTGCCAGCCAGCGCCCTGACCCATGGGGAACAGCGGAAACTTGAAATCGCCATCCTTCTTGCCCTCGAACCGGAGATTCTATTCCTTGACGAACCCACGGCCGGTATGTCTCAGGAGGAGGTTCCGGCCATTTTGGAAATACTTGAGAGGGTCAAGGAGGCCAGGGACCGGACCATGCTCCTGGTAGAGCACAAGATGGACATGATCATGACCCTGTCGGACACTATCGCGGTCCTTCAGGAGGGAAGGCTGATAGCCGATGGTGATCCGGATGAGATCTACAGAAGTGAGGAGGTCCAGAAGGCCTATCTCGGTGGAGGGGCGAAACGTGAATGATATTATCTTGAAGGTTGAAGGGGCCCACACGTTTATCGGCCAGCACCATATCCTTCAAGGCATCTCTTTTGAGGCAAAGGCCGATGCAGTGACGGTCCTTATTGGTCGAAACGGGGCGGGCAAGAGCACAACTCTAAGGACCGTCATAGGCCTCCTTCCTTCCTCTGAGGGGAGGATCCTGTTCAAGGGGGAGGAGATTCAGAAGAAGAAGCCGTACGAGATCGCCCGAATGGGGATTGGCTTTGTCCCGGAAAACATGGGGATCTTTGCGGAGCTCACGGTGGAGGAAAACATGCGGGTGGCCATGCTTGTGGAGGACGAAACAACGGACCAAAGGCTGGAGAGAACCTTAGATATGTTCGCAGATCTTAGGAAGTTCTGGAAGGCCAAAGCAGGAAACCTGAGCGGTGGACAGAAACAGATGTTAGCCATTGCCAGGGCCATTGTGAATGAGACCTCTCTGCTCCTAATTGATGAACCCTCAAAGGGCCTTGCGCCCATCCTCGTGGATGCCCTCATCGAGGCGATCAACCAGATCAAGGAGCACAGTGTTGTTGTCCTGGTGGAGCAGAATTTTTTCATGGCAAGCTCTGTAGGAGATTATTACTACATCCTGGACGACGGGATGGTGGTCCACAGCGGCCTCATGGATAAGCTCGTCCTCGACGAGGAATTAAAGAGCAAGTATCTCGGTATCTCCAAAACGGAAGAGTAAGCGCGAAGAAAAAGGAGCGATCTCTAATGGCAGAGACCACGTTTAGGCGTTGGGGTCGAGAGCTTACCATAGCAGGCGCAATTGTTCTCTTTCTCCTTCCCCTCATCGGGATCCCTGGGAAGACCTACCTGACCCTCACTATCGCGGGCCTTGCCATGGGCATGCTTGTATTCCTTGTGGCCTCCGGCGTTAGCATCATATTCGGTCTCATGGATGTCATCAACTTTGCCCACGGGGCACTGTTTGCATGGGGAGCCTATGTGGGATTCACCGTCTTTAAACACCTGATGAAATGGGTGGAGGCGGATTCGGTCCTTCAGAATCTCGCGGTCTTCTTCTTAGCCATTGTCGCTGCCATGGTGGTGGTCGCCCTTTTGGGGATAGTCCTGGAAAGGGTAATCGTCCGTCGCGTGTATGGGTTCCACCTTTTTCAGATCCTCATAACCTTCGGTGCCACAATCGTTCTTGTGGAGCTTATTCGCGTATTCTGGGGGCCTAACGACGAGGTGATGACCGTACCCCTGACGTTTTACGGAAACTGGGATGTTTTTGATATCATCGTCGACAGATATCGGGTCATATGCATCGTCATCGGTCTCATCGTATACGGCGTGATTCAGCTCATACTCAAAAAAACAAAATTAGGGATGATCGTGCGTGCGGGTGTGGAGGATCGGGAAATGGTCCAGGCCATGGGACATAATATTTTTCTGCTTTTCACGGGCGTGTTTGCGGTTGGTGCAGGCCTGGCGGCCCTGGGAGGGTTGGCCATGTCCATATTCAGCCTCCAGGTGTATCCAGACATGGGAGGCACCTACCTCCTCTTTGCATTTATCGTGGTGATCATCGGGGGCCTGGGAAGTGTAACGGGTTCGCTGGTGGGGGCCCTGATCGTTGGACTAGCTTACAACTATGTGGCCTACCTGGTCCCCTGGGCCGCTGCGGGCGTCAACATCATGATTATGATCATCATTCTTCTCATTCGGCCCACAGGTCTTTTCCCGGCAGGGAAGTAGCGAGGTACAAGTATGGCGGAACCAACACCGGTTCAGATTTTCCATACAGAAGAAAAGAGGATGCAGTACAGGAGTGGCAGCTTTTTTCTCAGGGTCGGCCTCTTGGTCCTTTTCCTTGTGGTACCCTTTCTGTTTCCCTCGTTCAAGACAGTTGATCTCGCCATGCAGATCATCATGTTCGCAACCCTTGTGGCAAGTTTTGATATCCTGCTCGGGTATACGGGGATCCTCTCCTTTGGCCATGGCATGTTTTTCGGCATCGGGGCTTACTGTGTGGCGTTTCTCATTGGCAAGTACGGGATGCCCTCCTACTTTAATCTGGCCCTGGGTTTTATTACGGCCGCGGTCGTCGCCTCCGCCCTGGCCCTGCTCATCAGCTTTCTCTCCCTGCGCGTCAAGGCTATTTTCTTTGCCATGATTACCCTGGCCATCGCGGAGTTAGCCATAGTCCTAGCCACCAAGCTCAGCGGTTTTTCAGGAGGGGAAGATGGAATCAGTATCTTTATGCCTGGGATCTTCGCAGTGTCCTTCACTATGGGCGACTTAATGGGACTTGAGATTACAGGTAGGGTAGTAACCTACTATTTTATTCTTCTTTTCTGCCTCGGGCTCTTTTTGGCGATGCTCCGCTTCACCCATTCCCCATTGGGTCGGGTCTTACAGGCGATACGAGATAATACCCAAAGGGCAGAGGCCCTTGGTTACAAGACCTTCCTGTTCCAGGCCATTTCAATCACCTTTGGATGCGTGGTGGCCAGCATCATTGGCGGGTTATATGCCATGTGGGTCGCATATGTGAATCCGGAGTCGTGCCTGGGTGTTTTGACGATCATGCTCGATGTCCTGCTTATGGTCATCATCGGAGGAATGGGGACCCTGTACGGAGGGATCGTGGGCGCGGCCTTCCTGAAGATTAGCCAGACCTTCCTGCCTGACCTTCAGAATTTGGCAAAGGGGCTCCTTCCGCATGCTGAGTTCTTGCATAATATCCTGGAACGATGGCTTCTTCTCTTTGGGATACTCTTTATCCTGGTCGTAGTCTTTTTCCCCAAAGGGGTGATTGGGTCAGTGCGGGATTACATGGCTGGCCGGAATCGGGTTCTTGGGTGAGATCGGCTCTTTTGTCTTGAGGATTGCCTGGTGGGGATCCTTCATGATGGGCGGTCTTCTGGTTCGAGCTCTGAATTTTCCGGATACCGCCTTTTGCGCAAACTCAGGGCGAATGGCTGCGGCCAAGGGCCCAACTATGCACAGAAGAAATAAGCCAAAGGAGAACAATCATGTCTGAGCCGATCATGAAAAAGGCCAAGGGAGACGGGGTGGAGATCCAACTGGCCATCTGGGAGGGGACGGGTAAGCAGATCCTTTGCGTTCACGGCATCACTGCTAACTGCCGCTGCTGGGATGTGATTGCTTCGGCATTGGCCCCGAGACACCGGGTCCTTGCCATGGATCTAAGAGGAAGGGGTCTCTCGGATAAGCCTCCTACGGGATACTCCTGGGAACAGCATCTTCGGGATATTCGTTGCCTGATGGATGACATGGGGCTGGAGCGAGCTGTGCTCATGGGACATTCTTTGGGTGCCTTCATCTGCCTGGCCTTCGGGGCCCAACACCCAGAACGAGTCGACCGCATCATTCTGATCGACGGGGGAGGAAAGCTCTCAGAGGCACAGATGGATAAAGTCTTCGCAGGAATCAAACCAGCATTGGACCGTCTAGGGCAGGTTTTTCCCTCTTCCGATGCCTACATAGAGACCATGAAACAGGCGCCCTATATTCAGCCCTGGTCTTCTGTTATAGAGGGCTACTATCGCTACGAGTTAAAAAAAGTTGAGGGTGGAGTGAGCCCCAACATCCAGCCAGCCCACATCCAGGAGGAGTCTTCAAACATAAGGAAGGTGGAGCCCGACGCATTCTATCCAAAGGTCTTTGGTAAGGTCTTGATCCTACGGGCGACGAAGGGGCTCCTGAGCCAGAACGATCTCCTGTTACCTGAGGCGGTTGTGGAAAGGATGGTACGGGAGATCCCCAACGCTCGGCGAGTGGACGTGGAGGGCACCAATCATTACGCGATAGTCTTTCAACCCAATGAGGTGAGGGACCGCGCGATCAGGGCCTTCCTGGAAGAGTAGTTGCACAGAAAGTTCCCCCGCCTTTTCATTATTAGATAAGTCAAGACAAGATTTATGCTGTGGCGCTATCAAAGTATGTAACAGGGTGAACCGAATCCTTGAGCCTTTTGCCTTTAGCCTCCAGTGGTTACATAGTATCAAAAAAAACCACATATTGTGTTATTTTTTTCTTGACATACAATATAGACAGTCATATGCTGGCTTTCATACGATTTTCCTCCTTACATTAACCTCTGTCAAGAGTAGCTTGATGGTTAAAAAGGTTGTCCTGAAAT
>DAOVAK010000558.1 GCA_030671095.1 Deltaproteobacteria bacterium
GGTCTGTGATATGGGAAATGGTATCCATTCTTTTTCTGGGCCGGCTGATCCATACCCTAGCCTCCAGGTTAACGGCAGAATCACCAAAGCCCTTGACCACCACTGTAGGCGCAGGGTCCCGTTTGACCCAATCCAACTCAAGGCTGACCTGCTTGATGATTTCTTTGGCTTTGCTTACATCCGCGTCATAGGCAATACCAATGGGTACGCGGACTCTGATGTCTTTAGACATGGTGGTGTAGTTGATGATATCCCTCATCATGATCTCGTTATTGGGAATGACGATCACGATGTTATCTGTGGTCCGAATCTTGGTGGCCCTGAGCCCTATATGCACCACATCTCCCCACGTGGCCGAATTGGCGGGTGCAGACCAGACCTCAATACGGTCGCCCAATTCGAAGGGACGGTCTATGATGAGCAGGACACCCGCTATCACGTTGGAAAGGGTATCCTTTGCCGCAAATCCGATGGCGATGCCCACTACGCCGGCACCTGCGACGAAGGGCATAATATTTAGTCCCAACACATCGAGGGCTAGAATGACGGCCATAATAAAGATGATGATGCTCGCGAATCTGTTCATCAGATCTAACATCACGTCATCCATCTTGCTATTGGTTCTGACAACTATCTTTTCTTTGATTTGGGGCAGGAAGGTCTTGAAAAGACCATTCGTGAGCGACGCGAGGACCATGATCATAAAGGCATAGAAGATCTTTTCGATAATGGGGACATGAATGAGGTTAACCAGGCCAATGCCCAGCAATATGATGATGGTATAGTGCCCCGCCTTTCTTATGAGGGGGAAAAAGAGCCTATTTTTCTGAAAAAAGGTGTGCTCCCGATACCTTTTCTCAAGTCTCCTCATGATCAAGTTGAAAATCCACCAGGCAACAGTGGCCGTTACCAAAATGAGGAGCACCTTAGTTATGTATTCTATCGTCAGTCCCTGTTGCACAAAGTATTTCTGATACAGGTTCTGGAGTGCCTCTTTGACAGAATATTTCATTTCTCGTGCCTTCTCCTCCATCCCAAACGATTCGGATTCTAACGAGACTGTCGAAAATCCGGCTTCTGAGAGGCTGATGGAAAATGTCCACATGCAAGGCTTCCGAAATCCCGAGGAACGAGGCGTACATAGAAGTACGCCGCAGTGACGAGGGATGAGGGTAACGCAGCCCTTCGACTTTGCTCAGGGCCATGAGCTTGTCGAATGGCAGATGGGCGTTTTCCGACAGCCTCAACTGAAAAACAGCGGCTCTGCGCTATTGGAGTCCATACCACAATTCCCAGAATCGTGGAAACGATTTATTGACACAGCTCTCGCCCCTGATCCTGATTCCTGGAATCCTTAGCCCCACTGCGGCCAAGCTCATGGCTATGCGATGATCCTCATGAGAGTCTACAACCGTCCCTGAAAGAGGGCTTCCGCCATGGATGATGAGCCCATCCGCCAGCTCCTTTATTCGCCCCCCAAGCCGACGCCATTCTGTTGCGATGGCCCGGAGGCGGTTGCTTTCCTTGAGACGCAGGTGAGGCACATTTCGAATAGTCGTCCTCCCTTTAGCAAAAAGGGCGATCGCTGCCAAGGTTGGAACCATGTCCGGCATGGCTCCCATATCCACCTCAATACCAGAAAGCGCCCTGCCTCGAACAACGACACTTTCAGCCCTCTTCTCGATACGACAGCCCATCTGTTCCATAATATCGAGCAAATCAATATCTCCCTGCTTGGTGGTGTGCGGGTGGATATTCTCTGTTCTAATCGTCCCCCCGGTCACGGCCGCAGCGGCCCAGAAATAGGATGCTGCCGATACATCTCCGTCTATTTTCAATTCACAAGGCCCATATCTCTGTCCACCCGAGACCTTGAAATAACGGTAGCCATCACGATTTACCGGAATCCCAAACATATTCATCACTTCAAGGGTCACATCCACATATGGCCTAGAGACCAATCTTCCGGTCACCTCGATCTCCACATCTTTTTCAGCGTATGGACCCGCTAACAGAAGTGAAGACACATATTGACTGCTCTTGTCCCCGGCGATCTTCACTTTTCCCCCGCGGATGCCCTTTGCTTTGACAGATACAGGTGGAAAGCCACCTTTCTCAGTACATGAAGCCTCCACCCCCAGCTTGTTCAAAGCCCCGACCAGGTCTCCTATGGGTCTGGCGTGCATGCGGGGCGTGCCCGTAAGGATGTACTCTCCCCGGGCAAGGGCTACGGTGGAAAGAAGAAGACGGTACGAGGTCCCGGAGTTGCCCAGAAAAATTTCTTTTCTACCGGCGGAAGAAGGAAAGTCACCACCTGTCCCTTGAACCCTCGTATGTTCTCCATTAATGGTTATTTCTACGCTAAGCTCCCGGAGGGCATTGACGGTATGTAGGGTATCTTCGCAGGCGAGAAATGCTTCAAGTACACTCTCTCCTCTGGCCAGGCTGGCTGCAATCAGCGCCCGATGGGTGATGCTTTTGGAACCGGGGATGCTGACTGTGGCATCAATAGAGGATCTGGTCTGAATCTCTTTCATATCATCTCTGTCTACATCTCTTTAACTGATCCCTAATTCCTCAATCGTTTCTACGATCTTTCTTGAGTGCCTCCTCTACCGCATGGGTCATGGCACGGATGGGGGCTTCAAGACCGGTCCACAGCCTGAACTGTTCTGCCCCCTGATGGATAAACATACGCAGTCCATTAATCGTCAGACATCCTCTGGCCTTTGCCATGCTCAGCAGCGCGGTTTCAAGGGGATTATAGATGATGTCCATGACCACCATGCCTTTTTTCAGGACCTGCTTTGGAACGAGGCATTCCTCTTTCCGGGGAATCATTCCAACCGGTGTGGTTTGTATCAAAACGTCTGCTATCGC
>DAOVAK010000555.1 GCA_030671095.1 Deltaproteobacteria bacterium
ATATTCCATTGGGTTAGCCATTTCAATAAAACTTTCCAGAATGAAAGGGGAAAGAGGATTCCTGATCACCAGCAAGGTGTTAGATGCAAGGCGCCGAGGAGCGACGACTGAGGCGTATGGAGCAATACGCCGCAAGAAGAAGCGATCGAAGGCAACGCCGCAGATGATGCCTTGATGGTGGATCAGGGAGGAATCATGGTTCTTGACAAGGTAAAGCGGGCCCTGTATGGAACCCATATGACGCCAAAGGGTATCATCACGTCGAAAAAATGCCCTCTTTGTGGACACCACGAAGTGGGATACGCCACTGAAGACGGGGTATTCTATCCCTTGAAGTCCGGGACCGTGATTCAGATTCTGGATCATCCTGAGATCGCCCTCCATACAGCAGAGGCCGAAGCATATGGTAAAGGAACTCCTGAGGAAGAGGAGGTCGATCGATCTCAGTACGGGGTATGGATCCCAGACCCTGCGAAGGGCGACAAGAGGCTTCGTCTCAAATATGGCGTCCTGGTAAAAGGGCCATCACTTACGGGGCAGATGTCAGGAGAGGTTTACCGCTTGGCCTATTTGGGCAAGCTGGAACACCTTATTGAGAAAGAGATCCATACGCCCTTGGCGATTATATTGGACAGATTCTTTACCGCTCCCCATCTGGCCGCCGGGAATCCGATGCAGATAACGGAAGCCATATGGCGAGAACTGGAGGAGATCAGAAGGCCTGTACAACTGGTTACCGAGTGGTTAGAGAAGCAGGATCAGGAGACCCTGAACAGGTTGATCCATCCCGTTGCGAGACAAGACCTGGGTCATCAGCCTATAAGTGAGGCGGCGCGAAAGAAAGAACTGGAAGAACTCTCGCTGGAAGAATTTTTAGAGTTGTTGTAGATGATACTCTGATCTTCGTTGTTCTTTTGTCCAGTTCGAGGCGTTCCAACTATCAACCACCAAAATGAACAAGGGCGGGTTCGAAGCCCGCCCTTATCTCCTTTCACGCCTACGAATACATCAAATGACTAAATGATTTTCTTGATCTCTTCCGTGAGTGGCGGCACGATCTTGAAGAGATCATCCACCACACCATAATCCGCCTTTTGGAATATGGGTGCGTCTGGATCCTTGTTAATGGCTACAATGAGCTTTGAGGTGCTCATACCGGCCAGGTGCTGAATCGCTCCTGATATACCACATGCGATATACAGATTGGGGGAGACCACTTTACCCGTCTGTCCCACCTGATCGGAGTGGGGTCTCCAGCCTGCATCCACTGCGGAACGTGATGCGCCTACCGTGGCTCCAATCAGATCGGCAAGTTCCTCAAGGATTTGGTAGTTTTCCGGCCCCTTCATACCGCGTCCGCCCGAGATAATTTTGTCAGCCTCAGTAAGGTCAACCTTCCCGCCCGCATCTCTCATCACATCAACGATCTTGGTTTTCAAGGCACCATCGTCCAGGGTGATAGAGGCATCGACAATTTCAGCGGATTTGGAGGTGTCCGGTTCATTCAGGGTCATGACATTCGGTCTGGCTGTGGCCATCTGGGGCCAGCTGTCACTAAAGGTCACCTTGGCATAGGCCTTACCCGCATAGATGGGCCTGATGGCCACAAGGTTTCCGTCCTCAAGGGAAAAAACGGTGCAGTCCTGAGCCATACCAACACCAAGGCGAGCTGAGAGGCGCGCTGACAGATCCTTTCCCTGTACCGAGGCACCCAGCAATAAAATGGCAGGATCATTCTCTTTGACCAACTGCGCGATTACAGAGGCATATGCATCTGTCGTATAGGCTTCAAGCCGAGGATCATCGGCAACCAGAACCTTGTCCGCACCATAGTGCCCGAATGTGGCTGCCTTGTCCTTGATACTGGAACCCAGGAGAACTGCCGTTATCTGTTGACCCAGGGAATCCGCAAGGCGCCTGCCTTCACTGACGATTTCATAGGATATTTTTCGGATTTCTCCGTCTCTTTGTTCAGCGATTGTCATAATTCCTTGTGGCATCTTCTATCTCCTTTTTCTGTTATATAGCGTTTGCCCGTTTGGCGGTCTAACCTTTCAGCCCGGTCTCAATTTCTTCACGAACACGCTTATCGGGCGAACTGGACTTAGTTTAAATGACCTTCGCTTCTTCGTGAAGCAGTCTGGTCAACTCCTTCGCCTTTTCCTCAGGGGTTTCCCCTTCCACGATCTTTCCAGCTTCTCTTTGGGGAGGAGGTGTCAATTCTAGGACCTTCAGCTTTCTTCCGGCTTCACCAAATTCGGCAGCATCCAACCCCAGGTCTGCCAACGTCTTCTCCTCCAGGGGTTTCTTTTTCGCTTTCATTATGCCAGGCAAAGAGGCGTATCTTGGTTCATTCAGCCCCTTTTGTGCGGTGACCAGGGCTGGCAAGGAGGATTCTATAACCAGTGTTTGTCCTTCCACCGGTCTGTTGACCTTGACAGACTTCCCATCATCAGAGACCGCGACCTTAACGATCAAGGAGATATGGGGGATGTCCAAAAACTCCGCCAGACTGGCCCCTACGAGGCCCATATCATCGTCAACCCCCCGTTGGCCGGTGAAGATCAGGTCAAAATCAAGGTCTTTGATGACTGCTGCGAGGGCCTTTGCCACAGCTAAAGAATCGCTCCTCTCCAAGGCCGGATCATTAATCAATACGCCCTTATCGGCTCCCATGGCCAGGGCCGTGCGTATGGATTCGGTGACCCTTGAGGGACCCAGCCCGACCACCGTCACCTCGCCGCCAAACTTCTCCTTAAGGCATAAGGCTTCTTCCACACCATACTCATCATAAGGATTCATCACCCACTTGATGTCATCCTTGACGATAGATTGAGCATCCGGAGCAATTTTAATCAGTGTTTCTGTATCGGGCACCTGCTTTAAACAGACTATA
>DAOVAK010000735.1 GCA_030671095.1 Deltaproteobacteria bacterium
GGGGAGCTTTCTGGACTGGGTGCGTCATCTTGTCCTGCCGGTCCTCAGTCTTGGAGTCATCCAACTTGCCCTGGCTGCCCGGATAACTCGCGCAAATATGCTCGAAGTTCTCGGCATGGATTATATTGATACTGCCCGTGCAAAGGGTTTAAAGGAAAACGTTGTAATCTTTAAACATGCCCTGCGCAATGCAGTGCTTCCCGTTGTGACGGTAATAAGCGTTAACTTTGCCTTCCTCCTGACAGGAGCGATGATAATAGAGACGGTGTTTAGCTGGCCTGGTCTCGGGAGATTGATGTTTGAGTCCGTATTTCGGCGGGATTACCCGGTGCTTATGGGGTTGCTTATTGTGATGTCCGTTGGCGTGGTTGTGATTAATTTGATCACCGACCTTATCTATGCCTATCTCGATCCGAGGGTCGTCTATGAATAAGCCACAGGGAAATAGGAGTGTGACGCCGCTTTCAGCGAGGGGGAAGATCGAAATTCTCAGCGAAAGGTTGTGGGATTTCTGGAAGGGATATCGAAGGAACAAGGGAGCTGTTTTCGGTCTCTTCTTCTTGATTATTCTCGTTATCACTGCCATTTCGGCCGATGTGATAACGGAGTTTGGACCCATGGATACAGGGGTAGGCCGCCCATTGCAATCACCGGGTAGTCGCCATTTCATGGGGACGGATGACCTAGCAAGGGATATATTCAGTGGAGTCGTGCACGGTGCTCGAGTTTCATTGATGGTTGGCTTTATTGCGGCACTCACAGCTACCCTGATTGGTGTTATCATTGGATCAATATCGGGATATTTCGGTGGAATAACCGACGATTTATTGATGAAGTTTTGCGAGCTGTTTCAGTCTATGCCCAGATTTCTCTTCGCACTGGTTATCGTGGTTTTCTTCGGCAACACCATATGGAACGTTGTCGTGGTGATAGGCATACTCAGCTGGCCGCGCACAGGGAGATTGGTCCGGTCTGAGTTCTTACATTTAAGGGAGTCAGAATTTGTCATGGCGGCGAAGGGCATCGGCATGAGCAGTGCCCGTATCATCTTTAAACAGATATTGCCCAATGCCTTGCATGTAGTTTTCGTAACTGCATCCCTTGAAGTAGGGGCCGCAATTATCACTGAAGCCGGGTTAAGTTTTCTCGGGGCCGGCGACCCGAATGTCATGAGTTGGGGGCGAATGTTGTACAACGCTCAAAGGTTTCTGAGGGCGGCATGGTGGCTCGCAATCTTCCCGGGGTCTGCCATATTCCTTACCGTTCTCTCGTTGAATCTCATTGGCGATGGTCTCAATGATGCGTTAAACCCCAAACTAAGACGGATAAAACGGTAGGAAGGGATGGAACCAAAGGCCTGCACGACAAACGAGCATTCCCTTCGCGAGGGGATTGTTGATCGAATACCCAATACCCGGGTGGCCCCCCCCGTAGCCCTTGCAACCAGGACTATACTGCTTAGGGAATACGGAAGGACGATTGAGAGGCCCATCTGTATTCGGGCCGCAGGGTCAGCGCTGATCAATTCCGGAGCAGCGACCTCGAAACACAAATACCCGTGGGAGAAAGGGATTGAAATGAAAACAAAGGTCGGGTTGATAAGGGTCCTTACAACAAAGGACGAGAATCTGCTTGAAGCCCATGGTCGGCTGGTGGAAAGCCGTTTCCCTGAATTAAAAGTGGAAAGCAGATGCATCGATAATCAGCCAAAGGGGATTTACGACGAAAAAACTTCTGCCATTGCCCTCCCTAAAATACTCAAATTAGGGGAGGAGATGGAACAGGAGCGCGTGAAGGCTATTATTGTGAGCTGTGCAGATGATCCAGGCGTCGAGGAGTTGAGAAACATTGTAAAAATCCCAGTTGTCGGGGCAGGGAGTTCTTCTGCCTGTCTCGCCCTTTCCTGTGGAGGGAGAGTCGGTACCTTGGGGATTAGAGAAGGCGCCCCGCGGGTCATGAAGGATATATTGGGCAAGCATCTGGTTGCTGAAACGAGGCCGGAAGGTGTCAAAACTACATTGGATCTCA
>DAOVAK010000422.1 GCA_030671095.1 Deltaproteobacteria bacterium
GAACGCCCAAAGATGATGATCTGGTTAGGGAGAAGATGCCTTTTTCTGATCAGATAGTCATAGGCTGCCAGACCATCTGTGTAAATTCCCTTTTCAGAAGGCCTTCCGGAACTCTTGCCATATCCTCGATAGTCGAAAATAAAGACCTGGAGCTTGTGTTTCAAGAGTAATTCCACGTTATCAAGCCGGTGAGAGATATTTCCTGCATTTCCATGACAGAAAAGAATGACCGGGAACTCGCCATCCAGAGGGAAAAACCAACCGTGGAGTTTCTTTCCATCCTCGGTATGGAAATAGACTTCTTCATGGTTCAATTGCATACCCTCAGGAGTGAAGTCAAAAGCGCTTTGAGGAAAGAAGATAAAGAAGTTTTCAATTCTTGGGTAGAAGAGATAAAAACAGATCCCCATAATGAGGATCAAAGAAATCAGATATGGCCACTTGATTGGCATAAGGATTATCCGCCGGAGTTTTTTGTTCGAATCTTTCAAGATAATAATTGACGCTATTATGATGTCATTGCGAGGAGTCAGATTCCTCGCCCGTCATTGCGAGCCCCCCGTCGAGTCAGGGGCGAAGCAATCTCATCTTTTGCCGGTGTGCTTTCTTAGAAAATCCCTGGCTCGGAACAGGCTCCGCAATCTAGCTCTAACATGCTGGGCCACCACTCCACTACTCCATTACTCCCTGGCCCAGACCGGGCTTGGAACAACGGAATTCTATAGGTCGAATTTTCGAATTATCACAGTCATTTCAGAATATCCCGGACAAGTCGCGGCAGGGCGGGCCAATACTCCACTACTCCAATACTCCAGTCCTTCTCTTAAATATGCATCTCCACCACGTCTCCGTCTTGAAGCACGTAATCTCGTTGCACCATCTGGCCATCGTAGACCTCTTTGCCCCATATTCTGGCAAACTTCAATTTTTGCTGGAAGTCTTTGTGTATCTTCGCGGCCAAATCTTCCAAGGTGCTACCCCTGGGAACGACGAAAGGCGCACTCAGATCCGGTTCCTTTCCGGGGGCCTTGGTATAGGCGCGTATAATACTAGAAAGATCAAATATCCTTTCAATAAAGGCTGTCAGGTTGCGCTTGGTGCGGGTGGAGATCCCCAAGCTTGGGAGACTCGTTTCTGAAAGCTCTAAAAAGACTTGGTAGTCTTCTTCGTCCTTTACTTGATCCATTTTGTTGACCACAAGGAGCACTCTCTTGATAAAAGGGGGCTTTTTCAGGTCTTCAGGAATGGGTTCACCCTCAGGGAAAACCCGCAGTTCTCGGAGGAGGGAAAGGGTACTTTCAAGTTGTTCGAGGGCATCCCCATGGAGATCCAGAAGGATAATCAAGATATCAGCGCGTCGAATCAGGTCCGCCAGCCCCGGCTCCATATGATCCTGAGATAGAGGGGGTGTATCCACCAATTGAAACTGGATATTTTCGTAGGGGACCATCCCAGGGGTCGGTTTCCAGGTTGAGTGGGGGAAATCAGCCACCTCCGGGGTGGCGTTGGTCAAAGTGGCGATAAGTGATGATTTCCCCACATTTGCGGGACCAATGACCACAACCTGTGCCGCCCCTTCCTTGTCAATGGAATAAGCGGACTCACGCCTTGAAATGCCCTTTTTCTGCTGAGATTGGGTCTTGAATTTGGAGATTTTGCGACGGACATCGGCCCGGAGTTTATCTGTGCCCTTGTGCTTGGGCATAATGGTCAACATCTCCTCCAGGGCCTCCACCTTCCCTTCGGGCGTTTTTGCTTCTCTAAAACGCTTTTCCGCATCAAAGTATTGGGGTGGCAGATTTGCAGGCATGAAGCTGAACTCCTATTTCAATCAAATCGATCGAAATATACTTTCTAAAAAAAAAGGGGGGACGTTGGTTCTAAAACGACTTATGTATACTTTGCCACTTCAGGTAACTGCTCAGAAGCAGCTAAACGATTAACAGCAGAGGTCGTTATGCCTAGGAACCGAGCAGCCTCGGCTCCAGAATAGCCCATCTTTCCCACTGCTATCTGACAGAATATCTTCCTCGCCTTTACAATCCTCCTCTTCCTGCTTCCTGAGCGCAATTCAGATGTCTCCACGGCCTCCCACTCAGCTATTTCTCCGGCCAGGGAAGACAAATCGGATATCTTCAAGGACCACCTTAATGTCTCCTTCTCCCTTTGCTCAGCATCAGAAATGATGTTTTCTACAAATTCACTGCTGCCTAATATACGCTCATCCGAAGCCAGCTTCCCACCCCTCCTTCTAATTGAGAGGACCTGCGCCCAACCACCAAGACTCCGAACAAGACCTCCACCGACCAATTCCCGCCTCCTGCCCTCACTGATACCTTCCCTGACGAATTTCTCATACCTCTTTACAGCCTCCTTGCGCCTCTTGCCAAAATAGGCAAGCACCGTATCCGTATCCTGCCAGTCCCGCTTCACCCTGCCCATAGTGGCAGAGTGGCCACTCCAAGGATACCTGTTCAGCTCTCCCAGTCCCCTTACCAAACCAACCCTTAGGGGATTAAGGTGGATATACCTCGTTAGCTCTAAAAGATAGGCCTCATCCTCACACACAATGGATTTGTAGCGGTTCTGGAAAAGATGCCCATAACGCTTGTGCCTACGGTTGAAATTTACCACATACCCAGTCAATAGCTTCCTCATGCTGGCAGATAGGGGTTGTCTACCTGTCCTTACCAGCAAGTGGAAGTGATTGGACATCAATGCCCATGCATAAATAATCAGGTCTCCCTTTGCACACAAATCAGCAAGGCGGCTGAGGAAGTCGTTGCTATCCACCTTGTTCTTAAATATTTCTGTTCTTTCGATGCCCCGGCCTATCACATGATGTAACACCCCGGGTGCGTCCAATCTCGGTTGTCTGGGCATCCCTGGCTAGTACCTGTTTCATGTAGTTTTGTCAAGTTGTTTTAGAACCAACGTCCCCCTTTTCGCTTTGCATAATGCAACACCCGGGGTGCCTCCAATCTGTGGTCCGGGCACCTTTGGCGAGCACCTGTTTCATGTGGTTTTGTCAAGTTGTTTTAGAACCAACGTCCCCCTTTTTCTTAACCTCTTAGTCAGGATAGAGGTTGCCTTCAGCGCTTGACACACAACCCTCCTTTCTCTAATATCCGTTCGCCTGATGAAAACAAACCGTTCGTCTTGTGGAAGAGGTGAGCCGTTGAGTACTTCACGCACAAATTTGATACGCATCTTTGTCCCTTTTGCTATCGGATATTTTTTCTCATACCTGTACCGCGTCGTTAATGCAGTGATCGCACCCAATCTGGTGGCAGACCTCAGCCTGGGACCTGCAGACCTGGGCCTTCTCACATCTACTTATTTTCTCACTTTCGCTGCTTTCCAGCTCCCCTTAGGGGTACTGCTCGATCGTTTTGGACCTCGAAAGACCGAGGCCTGCCTGCTGATCTTTGCCGCCCTTGGGGCCTTTGTTTTTGCAAGGGCAGAAAGCGCGTCGGGTCTCGTCGCTGGTCGTGCCCTCATTGGGTTCGGGGTCTCATCCTGTTTGATGGCTCCCTTCACGGCCTACGCAATCTGGTTCGCCAAAGAACGATTGCCCCTCATCAATGGTCTTCAAGTGGCCGTAGGGGGCCTTGGTGCGCTAACGGGTACAGCACCTGTGGAAGCTGCCCTTCAGATCACAGACTGGCG